>NZ_VRVA01000164.1:0-9036 GCF_008039945.1 Methylobacterium sp. WL64 | reverse complement strand
CTCCAGGAGACCCAGGTATGACCCCGACCCCTTTGATGAACCTCTCCCGCAGTGATCAAATCAACCAGCTGACGGGGGGCTACGGCCACATTGCCCTCGACCTCGTCGCCGAGGGCTGGTTTCCCTACCTCCTCGTCCTCAAGTTTCACCACCTCGGCGGGCGCCGGAACACGGTCATCGCCCAAATGCACCGCGAGGCCGAGCGGGCTCACCGCTGGCTTTGTGAGCGGGTGTGGCGCAACGCGAGTGCGCCGAGCCGCAGACCCTGGACTCCCCGCTGGATCCTCGCCCCCGACTACCCCGTCGCGAAGGGAACGAAGGTCAGTGCCCGCTCCGCGCTGCGCGATCTCGTGCCCAATGACGGGCTGCACCTCCAAGGGCTTGCGGTGATGCCGCCGGGTGGCCGGCTCCGCGAGCCGCTAAATGAGCACTTGGGGCCATCGGGCGCCCGGTACTGCCCCCGGGGCGGACCTCTCCTGTCGCTCACCGCCACCCCCATAACGAGCGACCTCGGTTACGTGCACACCTACAACTTTAAAGCCCTAATGCGGGGCCGGGCGAGCTTCGACGACATTCTGATGCTCCCACGGTCCTCAACCGAGCTTGACAGCAAGCCCAGGCCGGCTGAGGACCCCTGGCGGCACCCGGTTTTGGTGCGAGAGCGACCGCGGTCGCAGACCTGATGCCGCTGTCTCCTCCCGTGATCAGCACGATTCGACCTAAGCAGCGCATCGTTTCCGTCCCCGTTCTGATCTCGCGCCTGATCTGGATTGGAGCCAGCTGGCAAGAGGGGCCGACTAATGAGAGATAAATCCTTCCAAGGTTGTCGGCTCCCTGCTCGATGAGCTGGCTCCGTGAGCCAGCGTCGCCATGTGAGCTACCGTGATCGAACTCGGTAAAGTGGAGAACACATGAGAGTGCCGACGGAAGCACAGATACGTGCGATGACACCTGAAGGGCGCACGACGGTGCGGAGCCGCGCAGCAAAGTTCGACAGCGAGATCGGTCGCACGACCGTCGCCCTCATCGACTCCCTTGATCTGCCTCTGAGCAGCGGCGGGATGTCCCTCGACGATCCGATCTATCGCGAGCTGCAGGAGATCGTCTGGTCTGCCCGAGCTCGACAAGCGGCGCTGGACGCGGTGAGGAACGGACAGCCTGCCCTGGCAGGTGTCGATCCGATTCTGCAGGAAGTCATGGGCGGCCGATATGGACGCCGGGGGCAGGGGACGATGAACGCTGGATCACTCGTCGCCGAAGTCATGCGGCACGCCGGATACGAGAAAAACGGTGAGGGGCCTTTGCCAGAGACCTGCATCGCCCGCACGGCGGCGATGTGGAAGCCGGCAAAGGCTCTGCGTTGAATTAACTCGGTGGGGTGAGCCGCAGGGATAGCTCCATAGCACATGGGATAAGACAGAGCACGAAACGGCGAGGCGGGCGATAGATGCCAGACCGGGGGGCAATATGGACTGGTTCGAGCGGCTGATTGGGTTCGGCGAGACGGGGTACGGGGAGACGCGGGCCCGGCTGTGTATGGTGGGCGACCGGTTGATCCGGGAGGGGACCGGCGAGAGCTTTGGGGTCGGGACGCTGACGCTTACGTCCGTCGCTGAGCTGCGCGCCGCCGTGGCAGCCGTCCACCGACCGGGGCGATTGAAGCTATCCATCATCGAGGGCGACGTACGCGCTTTGCATCGCGTTCCCGAGAACCGCGGCGCACTGTTCCAGGTGGCTTCGCAGTTCAACATGCTGGAGATGGTCGGGCCGGACGTCACCCCGGAGGACGGTGTCGCCGGCTACGCGTACGACCGCACGCAGGGCCCAGCTTGCGCGATGGCGGCGGGGGCGGCCACGATCTACCGCAACTACCTCGTGCCGGTGGCGGGCAAAACCGGCCAGACGGCGGAGCGTCAGCTCGACGGCCTCTCCGATCTCGGGGACGCCCTCGCGCACCGGCTGGGCAGTGGACGGACGACCCTGTGGGCGATGCGCAACGGCTACGCGCTGCCGACGCGGGCCGCCCTGGATGCCGTTGTAGGGCACCTGAGCGCGGTGGACGAGGGCACCCTCGACGATCTGCGTGGTCGGCTACGGCTCGGCCTGCACCAGGACGTCGAGGTCACCGACGGGCCGGCACCGGGCCCACTCGTCAGCCAGATCTTCTGCTCGGCGCTGCCGATAGCCTACACGCGCTTGCCGTTAGAGATCTGGGCTCCGTTCGCCCGCCTGGTGCTGGAAGCGGCGTACGAGGGTACGCTGCTGGCCGGCGTGCTGAACGCGGCGCGGGGCACCTCGAACCGCGTGCTGCTGACGAGGCTTGGCGGGGGCGCCTTCGGCAACGCGGACGCCTGGATCGACGCGGCCATGCTCCGGGCACTGCGGCTGGCCAGTGATCGCGACCTCGACGTCGCGGTGGTAAGCTACGGGCGACCGTCGCAGGAATTGCGTGAACTCGTGAGACGGTATGACGATCCGAGCGACCGTTCGAACTGATCTCTCCGGCCGCGAGGCGCTTATCGGCGTCGTTGGATGCTCGGGTGATTGCCTCGCTGGCCCTTCGACGTGATGACAGCGCCATGGACATCCTGACGAACCCCAACCACGATGCCCTCGTCCGCCTCCTTGCCGAGGCCCCGAGAGGGCTCGTGCGCGCCCTGCGTGCGCCGGACGGCACCGTCTACGCCTGGGCCGCCCATGACGCGCGCCATGTCGAGGTCGTTGCCGCGCTCGACCTGCCGTTCGCTGACCGCGCCAGCTTGCAGGCCGCTTCCTATCGCTTCAGTCGGCAGGAAGTGGACGCGGTTAGGGCATTCACCGACCTCGACGACCTGGTCCGGCGGCTGGCCGAGCTCGGCGAGATGTAGCCCGTTCGGGCGCTTCTCGTTAGGGGCGTCGCGTCAGCCCGAGCCCGACCCGCACCAGCTCGGTCAGGCCACGAATCGTCTCGCCGTCGCAGCCCCGAAGCAGGTCGAACAAGGGACCAGCCTCCTCCGGCATCGTGGGGGCCGCCGGGTTGTCCGGCCTGGGCTCGAAAGCGAACAGGTCCGACAGGCCCACCCCTAGTTCGGTGGCAATGCGGTGGGCGATCTCGATGCGCGTGGCGTTCACTCCGCGCTCGATGTTGCCCACCGTATCCACGCTGCGCCCGATCCGGTCGGCCAGCTGCTCCTGCGTCAGCCCCTTGGCCTCACGCAGGCCCTGCACGTGCCGCCCGAAACGGCGTCTAAGTTCGCCGCTGTCCATGGCCCTGAGTGATCCTCCGGCGGGAGGACCCGGACCACCGAGCATGACTCGGGATACAGCCTTGCCAGACGGGGATCATCCGTAGTTAAGCTCCGGTATGGTGCCTTCCCCCTTGCCGGTACTCGTCCCCCCGCTCCGGGACGCCGCCCTGCTAGCCCTCGCCCGCCTGGCCCCCCTGCTGCATCGCACGCCCACTTGGCAGGCTGCCGACGGGGCGAGCGTGCGGGCCGCGGGGCTGCGCTCCCTCGCCCGACGAGCGGACGCCGCCGCTGTCCTGGGTGAGGCCGCGGGGCCACTCGTCCGGGGTATTCCGCTGGTGCCATATCTGGCGCCCGGCGGAGCGTATGGGCCGGCATGGGCGGGACACCCCTTCGCCAGTCCGGCGATGCGGGCGAGCTACCGGCTCCGCGAGCCGGACATCACCCGGGCGCTGGCCGCGCTGATGGGTCCGGCGGCCGGCAAGCGGGGGGCGCCGCGCGCCATCGCCTTCCTGCGCCTGCTGACCGAGCTCGCCGGCGCCGACACCGTGCGCGCGACGCTGGCCGACGAGATCCGGCCGAGCGTGGCCGCCGAGTATCAGATCGCCCGAGCTGCGAAGCGGTCCGCGAAGGCCACGGCGTCGAAGCCGGGGGGCAGCAAGCCGACGCGCATTGACCTATTGTTCGAGTGGACCGCGGATGCACAGGGTCGCCGCGCTGTGGTGGTAATCGAGGCCAAGCTCGGCGCGAGCGTCGGCGAGGGTCAGCTCAAACCCTACCGCGAGGAGGCCCAGCGGCGAGCCCGGGGCGGCCCCGTGGCGCTCGTCCTGCTAACCGTCGTGCCCGACTCCGCCGAGCGGCGCCATCGCGCGTGGGCGGCGGTGCGTTGGTTCGCGCTGCTGCGGCGCTGGGAGGGCGTGCTGGCAGCCGCCGGCGACGACGACCCGGAGTTCGCGCGGGTGCGCGCGCACCTCTGGCGCTTCATCCTGTCCAACCGGAGGCCCCCCGCGTGATCGAGATTCCCGAGAGCGTCGCGTTCTACTGGGGCGACCCACTGAACCGCATAGCGGTTGATACGCTGGTCGCCTCGAGCGAGGTGCCGCCCGACCTCAGTCTGGGGGAGGCCGAACGCTTCGCGCTGGCCGGGCTGGCGGCGCACCGCATCCGGGTCGAGTACGCGAGCCTGCTGCGAGCGCTGTGGGCGGCGACGTGGGGCGAGACGGTGCGGGCGCACCTGCCGGGGGCGCAGCTGCTCGACTACGACGGGCACCGCGCGTTCCGGGAGGAGGTCGACACCGAGTGCGCCGATCTATCGGTCGCCGAGGTCTGGGCGGCGAAGGCGGTGTGCGGGGTGTTCGCCGTGCCTGGCCGCGGTCGCCTATTCACGCGGTTGGCGCTCGTCGAGGGTGAGCAGGAGGCCACGCTGGCCTTCTACCTGTGGGACGAGGAGGACAGCACCACGGTGAGCGATTGCCTCGCCCTGGGTCCGGCGTGGGGCGACGACGGGGAGGACCGCCGCGTGACGCTGTCGGGCGCGCTGCCGCAAGTTCGCGGGCAGGAGGGCTTCGACCCGGCGCCGCTGGCCGCGTTGGCGCAGGAGGCGATGCGGGCGCTCGCCGCTACGCCGTAGCGGCCAATCCCTGCGAGGCGCTGCTCGTCGCCGGTTCTCGTACCCCTGTGCTCTCTCGTGGCAAGCCGGAAGAGGCGAACATGGTCGAGGCGAAGACGACCCGAGCGGTCCGGCTGGCTGCCCTTGCTCGGTACTTCACGGCGTTCGCCGATCCCGCTGCGCCGGTGGGGCTGTGCTCTCCGCAGGCCGCTCCCGCGGACAACTTCTCGCCGGCCACGTTCCTCCCAAACGACGAGGTCCAGCGGTTCGTGGCGGATTGCTATACGCATGGATGGGTGCTGGACGGCTTCGACTGGGCAGCCTGGGCGCAGACCCCTAAGGCCCAGCGGTTGCGCGACGATCCGACCGCGCTCGCCCGCGCCAGCGAGCGGCAGCTCGCGCGGCTGCTCACGACCGTGATCCGGCAGGACCGCTTCGTGGAGGGTGCGCTCGCGGCGGCCTTCGCGAGCGGTTTGATCTCCGGCATCCTTCGCCGCGCCGGCGCCCTCAGCGAGGCGGCCAGCCAGGGCGACGAGTGACGTCGGGCTCGCGGAGCTGAGAGGCTGTCAAGGACGCCGCCGGCAGGTCGCAACCCGAGGAAGACGGCTGCACGCGTGCGGTCTGCGCTGACTGCTGCAAACGCCGGTCCGTGTAGAGCACGAAGCAGGCTCCTGCCACTCGCAGACCGCATTGGTGTGCGGTGCTCCAACCTGATCAATCCCGGCGCAACCAACGAGGCCTTCGCGGGCGGTGTCTTGAGCAAGCAACGCGGCTTGGCGCGCCGGGTCGGCGGCAAGGGCGTAAGCGGTCGGAGGATCCTGTCTGAGCACGACCGGAGCTGTCCGCCCGAACTTCTGAGCAGTCACGCCCCGGCAGGCGCCGCAGAGCCGAACGGCTGAACCGGTAAATTGTAATTTCAGCCACAGTTTCCCCCGGCCGTTGGTGTGCCAACGCTTTCGAGGCCTGCCTCCATCATCGTGCCGTGTGCTTCCCTGGCGAGGCGCATATGGAGAGTCATGTGCAAACAGGTGCTATTGCTTACATTGACGAAGTGATGCAGGGCTATAGTGACATGGTAGCCGTGAAGATTGAGGAAGGGTACACCCCCTATATAATCTCCCTCCTGTACAAGCCCCTCCGAGTTCCCCAGGATTGGGTGCGGGGGGAGATGGAGCGTGGGATTACCGAAGCCTACAAGACCCTTCTCCTCCGGGTCGCCCGCAAGCCGCGCTCCCCCGCTCACCGCCATCGCCTCCCAGAATGGGTCCTCGTCCCTGACTGGCCGGTGGCGAAGCGGGCCAAGGCCAGCCTGCTGGAGGTCACCCTCAACAACGGGCTGCACTACCAGGGCTTGGCTCTCATCCCACCCCGGAGCCGCCTGCGCGAGCCGCTCGACGAGCACCTCGCAACTCATCAAGCTCTTTACACCCGGGGCCCGGTCGAGCGCATCCACGCCGAGCCGGTCACCCATGACCACCGGCGGGTCGTCTTCTACCTCTTCAAGTCGCTGCAGCGCCGCCGGGCGGATCTCGACAGCGTGATCATCCTGCCGCGCCCGATCTCCGAACTCGAGGCGCAACCGCGACCGGCCACAGACCCCTGGCGCCATCCGGTGTTGATCAGAGCTTAAAAGGGCCAGGGCGACATCGCCGCCCCGGTCCAGGTTATCTAGTGCACCGGTACCTTGGCGCGCGCGATGGGCCAACGAAACGCACGTCGCGCCCGCAGCCGCACCCAATCCTTGTCCGGATCGTCACCTTCCTCGACCCCCATGCCGATAAGGCGGACCATTACCAGCTGTCCCGCCTTCACCGAGAGCAGCCGCTTCTTCATCTCCGGCGTCACTTCGAGCATGATCACGTCTCGCCCGCTCGGATCCCTACCACGCTTCAGGGTCGGCCGCAGTTCGAAGCCGGCGTCATCATAGATGTCGAGCCCCTCGATCCGCTCCTCTCCGTCCTCGCGGTCATCCCAATCCTCCTGATCACTGTCGCCCTCGGCCGAGGGCGGCCCATCTTCCAGATCCCCAGCGGTCATGTCCTCCGGGGTTCCGGACGTCTTCTTGCCTAAGTCGCCGTACTGCATTGTGGCGGCGTACTCCGCCTCATTTATCGCCTGATGCCGGCCCTTCTTGGGCTTGCGCGCCTCCCGCTCCAAATACTTTTCATACAGCTTCTCGATCCCGCCATCCTGCTCGATCTGCGCTGCTATCTGATCGACCGGTATGCCAACGAGCATGTATTCGTGGAGTGCCGCCGCGTACTTGCCCGTCCGGCTGCGGCCCTGTTTGCTCTTTGCGTCGAACACATAGTTCATCGTATGCCGCAGCGCGTGCACTTGGTGCGTGCGTGCCTTCCGCTCGACCTTGCTCGTGTGGAAGCACGGCTGTTTGAAGAAAACCTTCCACGCCTTGTAGTCAGAGTAGTAGTGCCGAGCGATCCCGACGATCAGCGCGAGCACCCCGTACAGCTCGCGGCGGTAGCCCGCCTGGACCTCGCCGAGCTGGTGCCGGGCTTCCGCGCAGACCCCAAGCGGGTTCGCCTTGATTCGGCGCTGTAGGTCCGAGCTGTCCGGCGGGTACGGGCCCATGCCGCTGGTGCCCTCGACCGGCTCCACGCGCCACTCACTCTGCGGTCGCTTGGGCTTCGTAGTCTTGTTTTTCGGCTTCTTCATGGTGATCACCCTGCGATGAGCACCCGCCGCGATTTTCTCGTCACGAGAACGACAAGGCGGCGTCGGTGCGTTGATGATGTTGGAAGAGGCGCTGCGGGTTGAGGGCGCCGCGGCGGAAATCGAGAGCAACGGGGGCGTGCTGCACGTGGGGACGATGAGGAACGAGGGGCGTCGGATCATCAGCGTTGGTCCCTTGCCGAGGCCGGGGCGGTTGTCCGCCCCGGCCCCTCGTTCTCCGCGTCGCTTCAGGTGCGGCGAAGCTTCCAGATCACCTTGCGAACTCGCAGCCGTTGCCATTCCCCGTCAGTGCCGAGGCAGGTCACGTGGAGGACCGCCTTCTGCCCGGCCACCATGCCGAACAGGCGCGCCTGTCGAGCTGCATTGACCTCGAAGTCGATGGTCCGGCGGCCCGCCGGATCCCATCCATGCTCCACGGCCGGTTTGTGCCCGAGAGCGATCTGATCGCGGAGGCTGAGCCCGGCGAAAAGGTGGTTCCCGCTTTTGTTGTGGGGCATCGGGTGCTTCTCCGACCCGTCCTCTAGATCGATCTTGGCAAACAGGGCCGGGTCGTTGGCGGCGATTGGGTCCTCGTGAGACTTTTTCGAGCTCGCATCGTCGAATTTTTTGGGGTTCGCCATCTGCTCTCTCCAAGGCCTGTTACTGTTAAAAGTGGTCTCAGTTCAGCGGTGTTATTGTTGGCTTGCTGGGTTGTGCCCCGCTGTTGATGAGAGACCGTACCCCGCGGTAGACTGGGGCGAACTGGGCCATCGGAATTGTCCGGGCGCAGGTGAGATTAGGCGGGTGCCCTGGAATGGCGCGCATGAGAGAGGCCTGCGTCGGGTTCTATTGGACACTGCCGATCACATGGGCTGACTTCCGGCGCTTGCCCAAGGATGTCGAAGGCGCCGCCCGGGCCAGCCGCACGATCCGCTACCAGCGCGAGCGCGTGCGACTGTGGGCCAAGGAGCAGCCGTGCAGACTTGTGGGAGAAATCGCCTTCGTCGACGTTCGTAATGACCGAGCAACTGAGGCCGTGCAGAAAGATCTCGAAGATTGTCGACGCCTATGCGCTCGGCTTGAGGCAGATCTGGTCTACGTCAACTTCGAGGAGCGAAACTTCTGGCGCACTAACCCTTACTTGAAAAATGTTGCAACAGGCCTGGATTTCAAACTTATAGGTCTATCTCCTGATCCAATCCCTGTTGATGGACGCCGCTTCGACCCCATCGCGCATTTTAAGGCGTCCCGGGTGGAGGAGCGCGAGCGAATGAGAGATTTGCAAGAGGAAGCCTTCGAAGGGCTCGAGCGAGCGTTGTCGACTATCCCGGAGGGAAGCGGGCGCTGGCAGGCCATCGCCGAGCGGCTAAACAGGGAAGGTGTTCTCAGCCTCAAAGGCAGCGCTTGGACTTCGGAGAATGTCCGGAAAGTCGTTGGGCGCCACCGGCAAGCTTTCGGCTAAAATTCTTCCTGATTTAATTCAATGGCGTTTCTTTGGTTGTGGCGAAGAGCTGCATCTCTACACGTATTTTG
>NZ_VRVA01000163.1:0-9102 GCF_008039945.1 Methylobacterium sp. WL64 | reverse complement strand
TTCTTCTCCTGGGTTGTGGGATCGGGCGGCGAGATGCCGACGGTCCGGGGTGAAGGGGGGCCGGAACGGCTGGCTGGGCGTCAGTGCGCCGGCAGCCTGCCGTCGGGGGTGTAGCGGTCGACCGCCGAGGGAAGTACCTGAGAAAGCCGGGAAAGAAGCTCATCGCCGGAGAGCCCGGTCTGCTTCATCAGGGTGGCGAGCAGGTCGGGACCAATGGCAGAATGCAGGTGCTCGGCCGGTATCTCGGTGTTCCGGCCCTGCCGGACCCAGGAGTCAGCGGCTTCGCCGTGACCGTTGCCGCGGAAGTGCTCGATCAGATGGCTCAGGCCCCCACCGAGCAGTCCGCCGGCACCCGTGCCGCCGAGGTTCCCTAGAAGGGCCTGTCGCAAGCCGTATCGTAGGCCGCAGGAAAGGCGAGAACCGCCTTGTTTTCAGATCTCGTTAACCTTTTGAAGCCCGAAGCAGACCCCAAGCAGCTGGTTCTGCTCGCGCACGGTCCACGCGCCGGCAAAGCCGAAGCCCTTGCGCAGCCACAGCATGGCCTCGAAGCCACAGATCGTGCGGCGCGCCGTATGGAACGAGCGGAACCCGCCGACCCGCGGCATCGCCCGCTTCACCCGGAAGTGGTCGCTCTCGATCCCTTGCTGCAGGTGCTTGGTGACGTAGTGGATGGGTGTGCGGGGTAGCAGGCCGTCGCTCCTCGCAGCTACGATGGCGGGCGGATAGGTTCCGGCGCCGTCCGTGCCGATCCGATCAGGGGCGAGAAGCGGCTGGTCCGCCAGCATCTTACGGAAGAACCGCTTGGCCGCATCGAGATCGCGCCGGGCGGTCAACAGGAAGTCGACCGCGTCACCGTGCTTGTCGATGGCCCGGTACAGGTAGCGCCACTCGCCGCGCACCTTGATGTACGTTTCGTCGATCCGGATCGAGCCGCAGTGTGGCCGGCGGAATGCGCGCAGCCGCTTCTCGATCAGCGGCGCGTAGGCGAGCACCCAGCGGTTCAGGGTTGAGTGGTCCACCTCCAGACCGCGTTCCAGGAACAGCTCTTCGATGTCACGGTAGCTGAGCGGGTAGCGCAGGTACCAGGACACCGCCTGGACGATCAGCGCCGCCTCGAAGTGCCGGCCCCGGAAGTCGGCCTTGGCGCGCTGTTTGAGCTTGGCGGCGATGGTGTGGAGGATCATGGGCCGGCTCCAAGGCGGAGGCGGCAAGCTGGGCGGGTATGGCTAACGACCCATGAACGAAGGGCCGTTTGGGTTTGCGACACGCCCGAACCTATCTGTCGCCTCAGCCCCCTTCGGGGTCAGGCTTGAGCCGCCAACGAGTTCTTCCGTCGGCGGCCCGGGTTGGCCGAACCTCGAGAACTTCGTACCCGTGGGCCATCGCCGCTCGCGCGCGACGCATCCAAATAGGGCTGTCGTCGTTGTCAGACCTCAAATTTAATGATAAATATCAACGATTTAAGCTTGCTGTAGGACTTCCGGAGACGGAAATTTGTTCTCAGATTGAAACTAAACTCTAATCCGATGGCGTTGATAGCTTTCGAGCAAGGTGTTCAAAAAATTCGCCGGCGTCTAATACAATCTTTACGGGAAGGAAAGCGATGCCTGATAATTCAAATATCAAGAACAATTTAACTCATACGAGCGCTGGCGATCGTATTCAGCGGTTTTGTAATAGATGGTTTGCGAACGCTCTACTCGGAATATTCTTCGCTTTTACGATTATTGCTTGGACGTACGCGGCTTGGGTAGGAATATCAAAAGCAATTGATTTTCTCACATAGCTTAATCTTCAATTGCTTCTGGCGCCTCTTCGCACAGACAGGCAAGATGCACCATACCAGCAATATATGCAGTAATAAACAGAACAGATGTACTAACCGCGAATTCCATGATGCAACTCATTCGGGTTCGCCGTGTGTGTGTAGCAGCGAGTGACGTCGCAACGTTACATATAAAATCGCTGCAAACGAGTGGTTTGAAATGCGGCATTTAAGCGGCGAAAATTGCACGCGATGTAGGCTGCAAACTTCGGGGTGCGCCGTCGCCAGACAATTGGCGGACAGCGAGGAAGCTTGCGTGCTGCTCGTGGAAGCGGGTGAAAGCAACGACGCGCCCACGATCACGGATCTGGCCGCGACGGTCAGATAATTCCAAGTGGATCGTCCTCTCACGTGAGGCCATCATCGTGGTCAACTGCGGGTCCGCATTCCCACCTAGTGCTTCCGATCAATGTCCGCTTCGAACTCCCGTCGCCTATCGACCTAGAAGAACCGCTTTTGGGAAGTAGCAACGGTTGTTGGGACGACCGACATGGGTCGTAAACGGAACAGCCGCCTACAGATGCTGCGCACCTGTCGGATTGCGATCTTCAGCCAGTCACTCGCATACTGCACGTCGTACGGCGCAACAGCTATTTTCGACTCAATCGACGCTCGCTCCGTTCGGTCTGCTCGCACCTCCCCCGAGAAAGACTCTCCGTACCTGGGTTGAGCGGTTGACGACACCACGGCCAAAAAATAGCGCCTCGACCAACCGCCGTCGCGCCCGTACTCTCATGCTGGCTACAGCCGGAAAAAACACTTCCTATTTGGTGTTTACGCCAGTGAAACCGTAAAGCTGCTAGCTTTGTCCAGTTAAGTACGGTCACGAGAAGCTCAGTGATGAAACCGGGATGCCAAGGTTGCCAGGCTGGTGAGCCGCTGCCCTTCGAGTTCACGATGGCATTCCATCCCATCCTCGATCTCCAACGACATGGCGTGTGGGGCTACGAGGCTTTGGTCAGAGGCGTCTCAGGTCAAGGCGCCGGTCAGATCCTCGCGATGGTCGATGAGGCGAACCGGTACAAATTCGACCAGGCCTGTCGTGTGAAGGCGATCGAGCTCGCCAGCTCGCTGTTTGTCGAACCCAAAACACGTCTATCCATCAATTTCATGCCCAACGCCGTCTACGAGCCGGCCGCCTGCATTCGGGCTACCTTGGAGGCAGCCCGTCGGGTTGGCTTCGCACATCAGCAGATCATGTTTGAGTTCACCGAGAACGAGCGCATGACGGACGTTGCCCATGTCCAGCGCATCATCACCGAATATCGCAAACAAGGCTTTGTCACCGCGCTCGACGACTTTGGTGCAGGATACGCTGGGCTCAACCTGCTCGCGAGCTTCCAGCCTGATTTCATCAAGTTGGACATGGAGCTGATCCGCGGCATCGCGACCTCGCGCGCTCGCCAGACGATTATCGCGGGTGTGATCACGATAGCGCAACAGTTAGACATCGCGGTGATCGCCGAGGGCGTGGAGACGGTAGCTGAACTGGACACTCTTCGTGCGTCCGGCATTCACCTTTTCCAAGGCTACTTGTTCGCAAAGCCGGCCGTAGCGAGCCTACCGGCAGCTTGGCTTCCGCAGCGTGGTTCGGCTCTGCCATGGGCCGAGACTAGCGCGGATGGTGGACTCGGTACGCGGGCAGCCTGAAGCCTAAGCATCCCCGGACCGACATGCGAGGCGATACCGTGCTCTCTTTCGAAGCCATTCCTCTCGACACGCTCCTTACCCTCGAGGCCGACCAGCTCGACTCCCTACCTTATGGGGTTGTCGGTCTCTCAACCGAGGGCATCGTCGAGATCTACAACGCGACGGAGGCGAAGCTAGCCGGGCTCCAAAGCGACGGCGTGATCGGCACGCACTACTTCGCTGTGACGGCGCAGTGCATGAACAACTTCATGGTGGCACAGCGTTTCGAGGACGAGGCGGAGATCGACGCGATAATCGACTATGTGCTCACCCTGCGCATGCGGCCCACGCCGGTGCGACTGCGTCTGCTCAAGGCTCCTCGGGTCGATCGCCGCTACATCCTAGTCCAGCGTTGAGGGAAGCCGCCGTGACGACCGACCTCGAAACCGAAAACACGGCCCTGCTGCAGTTTCTCTATGCCTGCCCTGCCGGTCTTGTCGAGTTCTCGGCAGCTGGCGCTATCGGCATGGTAAATCCAGCCGCGATGGGCCTTCTGATGCCGATCGCGGGCAAGCCCTTCGTCATTAACCTGTTCGACGTCATGGACACCTGCGCGCCGGAACTACGCAACTTGGTTCAGCAATTTGCTCCGCCGCAAGGTACGGTCTGCGATGGCCATCGCATCGTGACCGGACGCGGGGAGCGGTCGACTATCCTAGCCTGCAGCATCGTGAAGCTGACTCAGGACCGCTATGTCGCGACGCTCGCGGATGTAACCGAGCAGGTCGCCCGCGAGCGACGGTTGAAGCAGGCCGAGACATGGTTCGCCTCGCTGCTCGACGGCGTCGATGATGTCGCAGTGCTGTCGCTGGACGCGAACGGGTGCATTGATGCGGTCACACCCTCAACGACGCGGCAAACCGGCTTCACGGAGGCCGAGCTACTCGGCAAACCATTCGAGTGGTTCGACCGTTCGGACCGCGCATCGGCGATGCCACCGACCGGCGAGGCGATCGCCGTGGCGCAAAGGGACGGCTGGTATCTGCACGAGGGCTGGCATGCCCTAGCCAATGGCGGCCGCTACTGGTGCCAGCGCTTGGTCGCCGTTCGCGAGGAGTCAGCGGGAGCTGCAGCGAGATACACCCTGGTCATCCGAGCGGTGACGCGCCAAGGGCGTGACACGGCCGACTTGCGTAGGATGCTGACGCGCGACCATCTCACGGGCGCAAGCAACCGCGCCCATTTCTTCGAGACGGCGGAGCGCCAACGCGTGCGAGCGCTTCAGGATCGTGGATCTTTGGCTCTCGTGGTCCTCGATGTCGATCACTTCAAGCGTGTGAACGACGAGCACGGGCACGCGGCTGGTGACGTGGTGCTGCGCGAAGTCGCCCAGCGCTGTGAATCGGAACTACGACCGGAAGATATTTTCGCCCGCTTGGGCGGCGAGGAGTTCGTCGTTCTCTTGCCAGGCATCTCGCTGATGGAGGCCTCCGCTGTGGCCGAACGCTTGCGCGCTTCGCTCGTACGCGAGCCGATCGACGCGGGCGGGATCCAGCTGTGCATCACCGCGAGCTTTGGTTGCTCCGCTCTAGATACCGATCCCACCGCATCCTTAGCTGGCCTGCTCGCGGCCGCGGACGGTGCGTTATACAAAGCCAAGCGCGCGGGCCGCGACCGGGTCGCTGTCTCGAACGCAGATCAGGCGGCGGCCTGAACACTGGTCATCCCGTGATGCTGTCGCGACGAGCCCTCGCTACCGTCCTGCAGAGCCTCCTCATCGCCGAACTCCTCGCGGCACGCGGGCGCGGTAACCCTGATGCACGTCTGCCCGTCCACCTGCCGCCCGCATGGCCCGAGACCATGCAGATCAGCTCTGCAGCGGGAGAGGGATTGGGCTGTGACTCGCTGGAGAATTTGTGGCTGGCCTCTGCGGTCAACGAGATGTTCCACCTCCACGAGGCGGGCGGTGAGGACGAGTTGCTTGCGGACGCCACGTTCGGGGCTTGGATCGAGCGTGTCGAGGCAGCTTGGCGCTCTGGTGTCACTTCAATCACCTTCACGAGCTCGGGCACGACCGGGCGACCGAAGCGCTACACACACGCGGCCGATGCTCTACGCACGGAGACCGCGTTCCTGGGTGAGCTGTTCCAGGACAGGCGGCGCGTCGTCTCCCTCGTACCGGCTCACCACGCGTATGGCTTTTTGTTCGCCGCGCTCCTGCCCGATGTCCTCGGCATCGACCATGTCGACGCGACGAAGCACAGCCCCGGTGAAATTGCTTGCAGCCTCGCGCCGCGAGATCTCGTCGTCACGTTTCCCGATCGCTGGCGCTGGCTGGAGCGCTCGCTGCCGGTTTGGCCGGAGGACATCGCTGGCGTGGTCTCCACCGCCCCGTGTCCGCCTGACTTGATCGCGGCGCTCAATGAGCGCGGCCTGGCGGCGATGACCGAGGTGTATGGTTCGTCCGAGACGGCCGGCGTGGCCGTGCGCCGCTGGCCGGAGGTTTCGTACGTCCTCATGCCGCATTGGCGTTTCATCGATCTAATCGACGAGGATGCTCCGGAGGTCATCCATCGATCTGGACGGCGTCTCACCTTACCTGATCGCATCCGGTTGCGAGACGGGAACCGCTTTGAGTTGGCAGGCCGACAGGATGGTGCCGTACAGGTAGGCGGCATCAACGTGTTCCCGGACCGCGTCGCGGCGCGGCTACGTGATCGACCGGGGGTTCGTGACGCAACAGTGCGTCTAATGCGACCGGAGGAGGGGGCCCGTCTAAAGGCCTTCATCGTACCCGCGGTGGGGGCTGATCCGACAGCGTTGCGGATCGATCTCTACGCATGGATCGATGGCGCATTGGCGGTGGTTGAACGACCAACGGCGCTCACATTCGGGCTTCAGTTGCCGACAGGCATGATGGGCAAGAGCGCCGACTGGTAACGAGCGCAGAGTGATCCTTATGGCGGGTCGGTACCATATAGAGGCCCACCGCTAGCAAAAATATGTTGAAACCTCTGACACTTGTAGGTCGAAGCTAGGTCCGAATACAGCAATTCGCACAGCTCGTTAATACGGCTGCCACCGGCGCAATCGGGCCTGCCGGCTCTGACCGAAAGCAACACGTCTGCTTTTAAGACGGTCCGGCGAAAAGCAGACGATCCCCTTCCGACCCAACCCAGCCGTGCGAGCAGTCGTCAGCGCTTCCCAATAGCGGTCATGCATCAGCCGTCCTGCTATTCCGCTGGGAGTTGCAATCGAATGCGGCAGATTGTGTGGGAACAGGCTGGCTCATTTATTCACCCTACGTGCATTTTGCCGTAAGTGCCTCGTTCAAACTCTTAATTTCGCTGGGCTCTCAGAGCTTTGCGGAATAGACTAGGGCGAGGAGAATGCCATGATAGCTAATATCATTTCAATCCTACGGCCAACCTGCGTTGTCGCGACAATCGCAGTTGCCGCCATGCTCATTTCCTGCTTTTGGGGGTGGAAGTGGGTGAGTTGGAATATAGCCTGGAATGTCTTTCTTTCTTATCTGGTTCTGATGGCCGCAGGGACGGCAATCTGTGCGATAGATAAAAGTTCACAGGCAGACAAACATTGAGTTTTAATCTGTATTGCGTGCCCAGCTCGCAGTGTATACATGCAGTGTAACAACATGAAGGCAGCGAGCGACTATTTAGAATTATCAACGCACAGGTAACAACGTCCGCTTTTTTCATTCGATGCTCGGAAGCGGACAGGCTGAAATCCACCCATCCCGGTCGCAGGCGACAGTCAGCCGAGTTGCCCGTGAGCGGACATTCCCAGGGTCAGCGAAGGGTCGAGAGCAGGCTCACCGCTGGTGTCCACTTGCATGGATCGCTGCCCCAAAGCGGACTGATGGCAATCCACCCCAACCAGTCATTCCAAGCCGCATCCATGCCCGGCACGCCTCGCGGAGGTGGCACCTGCACAGAGCGCATAACTTAGCAGTGTCGGATATCTGATCGTTTTCCCGACAATAAGCGATGGCAGGTCGAAAGCCGCCTCAAACGGCCGTGTTTCTGTCGGATAAACCTGTCGGCTTTTCTATTGCCGGAGAAACGCGTTTTTGGCATTATCCCGACATGCTCGTCGGATATGCCCGCGTCTCCACCCTCGACCAGAACCTCGACCTGCAGCGCGACGCGCTGACGAAGGCCGGGTGCGAGCGCCTGTTCGAGGAAAAGAAGTCCGGCAAAGCCGGGACCAGGCGTCCGGAGTTCGAGGCGGCGCTCGCCTTCCTGCGGCCTGAGGACGTGCTCGTCGTCTGGAAGCTCGACCGGCTCGGTCGCTCGCTCGTCGAGATGATGCGCACCATCGACGGCCTACGCGTGAAGGACGTGCATTTCCGCTCGCTCACAGAGCAGTTCGATAGCGCCACCGCACACGGCCGCTTCGCCCTGCAGATGCACGGCGCCATGGCCGAGTACTTCCTCGACCTCAACCGCGAACGCACCATGGAAGGTCTGAAGGCGGCCCTCGCGCGCGGGCGCAAAGGTGGCCGGCCGAGGAAGCTCAGCGAAGCCGATCTCGAGGCGGCCCGTGCCATGCTGGCGGCCGGCACGATCAGCGTCGCCGACATCGCCAAACGCCTCGGGGTCAATCGGGATACCTTCTACAGCTACTTCCCGCGCGCGCGTGCCAACAGTACCGCCACCAAGGGCTGATCCGTACCAAGGGCTCGTGGCCTCGGCATACTGCCGACACCCGAGCGGTCGTCGAAGGCGCCGCGCACGAGCGTACATGTGTGCCTTGCCGATGCCGCGCAGGCCTGAGAACGGATCGCTGGACCACGGAGCGCCATGCCGATCAGCCGACGCCAGCTCGCCGCATCCCTGATGACGGCCACCCACATCGCCGACCGTCATGCGATCGCGGCGTTCATCGCCGACCCGGCGACGCAGTCGGCGCCCAACCCGTTTTCCCAAACCAGCGCCGGAGCCGTCCGGCAGGTCTGGCGACAGCGCGCCGCCGAATTCCGGTCGTTCGACATCGCATCGGCTGGACTCGTCGACCTGCTCGCGACTGTCGCCGACATGGCGGTGGACGAGGTCCTGGCCCAGGAGATCCTCCGGGCCGGTCCCCACACCGCCAACGTGTTCCACCACGGCGACGGCTGCCGGATCGTCGGCGCAGCGCTCTACGGTCGACCCGGTGTCGGCCTGCCTGACCTGCCGATGCCGAGATCCCTAAGGACCGCACTCCGCCGAAGCTCCGGCATGCGAGGCGCCGGGGAACAGCTCGACCTGTTCGCAGGCCTCAACCCCTGAGGCGTTCCCGGCGACCTGGTGGCATCGACGCTTCAGTGCGTGAGATGTGATACCGAAAACCTATGGCATCCAGCTGGCAAATGCGCTGGCACCGACTAGTACCCGGTGGCCCTTTGTAGCCCCTGGTTGTCCAGATTTTTTCCGGCCGCGGATCGCTTCTCAGCCGGACTGATCGCACCATGACCTTCAGAGATCGGAGCGCCGCGCTGAGGCATCGGCTGATTTGTAGCCAGACCTGGAGCCGCTATTCCAGAACCATGATCGACATCATGCCGGCTGCAGTTCTAGGAAGAGAACCTCCCGCCCCAGGCCCGGGTCAATCACGGTAGCACAACGGCTGAGCCCGGCAGAGCAAGG
>NZ_VRVA01000162.1:0-9294 GCF_008039945.1 Methylobacterium sp. WL64 | reverse complement strand
CATCATCACGCCCGAGTGGACGGCTTGGCTGCGGCTGGCGCGGACCCCAGACCCGCTATCTAAACTTGGATCGTCCGCCTTCGCCTCGCCGGCACAGGGGGGAGGGTGCAAATCCGCGAACCGCACGGCTACTGAAGTTCTAGTCCTGTCAAAATCGGGGAAAACGGAACCAAAGAACGGCTGCCGACAAGCGGCGGGCGACCTCAACCGAGAGGCACGTTCTCGAATCCTAGCGGGTAGTCGCGCGAGTTGAGCTATGCTGTGGCATCATGTGAGCGGACGATATGGCGAACATCGGCCCGAGCTAGTTCAGTGGAAGCGATCGCCCGAATCCGGCTCGGTTATTTTCCGCGCCAGTAAGACGCCTGCCATCACCAGCGCTTGCCGCAGCACCGGCAGCATCTCTTTGGCGCTGTCCTGCTCGATGAGGCCGTGCGCCATCAGTAGATGATCGGCGACAAGTTCGAGCGTCGAGCCGGGCATCGTTGACGGATGCGGTGGTGGGGGGACATAGCGCGCGAGCGTGCCATAAGCTGTCAGAGGCTCCGAACCGCTGGGACTGATCTCCGTCAGCGACCCCAGATAGCCAAGGAAGGTTCGTCCTGGTGGGCCGAAGGATGGAACGGCGCCACCCGCAACCCAGGCGTAGCTTCCGTCAGCCCGACGCAGACGATGGCGGAAGGTATACTCGGTTTGCTGGGCATGAGCGTCGCGCAGGAAATTGGCTGCTATCTCTCGGTCATCAGGGTGCACGCTGTTCAGCCAACCGTGCTCTGCCGCTGCGGCTGCAATCTCCCCCGTAAAGGCGCACCAGTCCGGGCTGACGTAAGTTATTTGTCCTGCTGCATCGGTGACGAAAATCATCCTGAACGCTCCATGGGCCGACGCCCCGCCCTTGCGTCAGGAACCGATCGCCAATCCTCGGACATTACCGCGTCGTTCCCAAAAGTGTCGAACCATAACTTGCATTAGAAATTTTCTTCGTCCAAAAGTTGATGCCCTTGAAGGGACAATCTTCCCTCGAAGCGGCCTTTCAGCGGTTTGATGGAAAATTTTAATTCACCAGCGCGTAGGGCGCTCCAACGGATCGCAGACGCACTCGGTGTTCCCATCGAACACTTCTTCACGGATGCCCCGCCTGCACGCCTAACCGCAAGCACAGTTGAATGCCTGCGCCTATGGTCGAAGATCGCGACGGAGGAAGGGCGGCGGCAAGCTCTGGAGGCTCTGCAAGTGATCGTGGAGATGGAGCCGAAATAGCCCATTGAAGATGCTGGCCATCTGCAGGCCCGCATCGAGCCTGTGCAGGATGAACGCGACGCTTGGTGAGCCGAGGGCCGGTGGTTGGGGACACGATCCGTGCGGATGGCGTAATGGGCGACAGGCCCGTGCGCGACTGCTAAAGCGCCGGTTCTTCCCGTCAGCGTGCCCTGAGGTGTTCGCGACACCGCAAGGCGTGCGGCGGGCAAGCACGTGACGACAGGCGCTCTCCGGGCCAGTTCCCCGTAGTTCGCCCGTGAAGCCTCGGCCGGGCAGTCGCGTGAGGGTCGGTGCGGCGGGGGAACTGGACACCGCAAGCGCCGGCTCACGGCGCGGATCCCCTCAGCATCAGCCGCGTTGTTCGCCGTCTCACCTACTCGGGCGAGCGCGATAGCGCCCCCTATCAAACACGGCAGCGCGGCACGCTCATGTCATCCATTGCGCTGCGTCTTGGGCTTCTTTTGATGCTCCTGCCGCCCAGTCTAGCTGAGGCCGAAACGACCCCTCTGAATGTACCGATCCTGATGCACGGGTCGATCGGCGACGATGCCTGTCCGGAGAAGGGGCATGTGATCGAAATTGGGGCCGAGCCGGAGAGCTTTTTGGCGGTGCAGAGCGGGCCCGGAGAAGCCCCGTTCCGCGAGATCGGTCGCCTGCACGACGGCGACATGGTCGTGGTCTGCGAAAAGCTCGGCCCGTGGCTGGGCGTCGTCTACGGCTCCGCGCTGCTCGGATGCCGGACGACGATCCTCACGCCGGTCGAGCAGAGTTACACCGGCCCCTGCGAGCACGGCTGGGTTCTGGCGCGCTACATCAGCCTCAGCAAAGATCAAAACTAGCGTCGTTTGCCCAGGCAGTAAGCACCTGGACCGTTATTAACCATCGCGTAATGTTCGTTAATAACTCGTTGACGCGACACCGCTGTTTGTGAGGAAATACGTAGGCGGGTCGGTGCCCGCCACGTCTTTCGAGGTCATCATGGTTCGGATCTCGGCGCTCAGGCTCACGCGTCGCCTGGGTACGCGCGCGCTGGTAAGCTTAGCCGCCCCACCCGTGGCCCTCCTCGCCGGTACGAGCTCCGCCAGCGCTCACGTGAAATGGTTCTGCGCCTACGACGTCGCCGGGCAGCCGCGTGGCCTTGAGCAGGTGCTGTGCGCCAACTTCGAGTGGCTCGCCGGTCTGGCCATCCTGTGCCTAATGTTCGGGTGCCTGGCCGAGGGCACGCCGCTGGGCGGCGCCCTGCTCAACGCGCTGGATCGCGTCACCACCCGGATCCGGACCGACACTGAGTTGCTGGTCCGGACCACGCTGGGCTTCTTCTTCGTCTCGCTGTGGGGGATGGGTGGCATCATCCTCACCCCGGAGCTCAAGACCGACGTCGCCTGGATCCCGTGGTTCCAGCTCGCGCTGGCCGCCTGCCTGATCTGGCGCCGGACCATGCCGCTCACCGGCCTGGGCATCGTCTTCCTGTTCAGCTTCGCCAGCGCGCAGTACGGCGTGTTCCACCTCGCCGACTACCCGGTGTTCCTCGGGGTGGCGGTCTACCTCGTCTGCCAAGGCCTCAACCTGAAGCCCTTCGGCCTGCGTCCGCTCGACATCGTGCGCTGGAGCGCGGCCATCACGCTGATGTGGGCCTCGGTCGAGAAATGGGCCTACCCGCAGTGGACCGATCCACTGCTCGCTGCCAAGCCGCAGATGACCATGGGTGCGACGCCCGCGCTGTTCATGCAGGCAGCCGGCGTCATCGAGTTCACCCTGGCCTTCGCGCTGCTCTGGACCCCGCTGGTGCGGCGCGCTGCGGCGATCATTTTGGCCGCGATCTTCGTCTCGGCGGTGTTCGAGTTCGGCAAGGTCGACGCGATCGGGCATTCCGGCATCATCGTGGTGCTGCTCGGGATCGCAGCGGATGATGCCCGGACAACCGTTCGGGTGCGCCACGCGGCCTGGGCGCCGGCGTACTATGGTGGCGCGCTCGCTGCCTTCCTGGCGCTGTATTACCTGGGGCACGAGGTCCTATTCGACGCGAGCCTGCAGTTCCCCGAACTCGCCAAGCTGGCGGTGATCTGAGGGGGTCGGGGCGAGACTGGGAGCGGACCGTCTGCTGCGCTTGGACGATGAGTTCCGTGGTCGATCGGATGAACGCAGCGGACGTCTGCCTACGACCCACCCACGACCTGAAACGACCGTTTCGATGAGGTAGCCGGAACGTCCTGCCGTTTCGCACAGCGGGTCTGGTTCCGCCCTCCCGCCTTGGCTTCGTAGAGCGCCCCATCCGCGAGACGGTAGAGCTCTGGCAGTGTGGTAGGCCTCACGCCGGTCGGTACGGCGCTGGCAAGCCCGATGCTAACCGCGACCGCGCCCGCGCCGAGGCCGGCCGAGTCGACCGTCAGGGCTGATACCTCGGCATGGACCTTTGCGGCGATACGTAGAGCACCAAGCTGATCCGTCTCTGGGAGAAGGATGCCGAACTCCTCGCCGCCAACCCGGCAGACGAGATCGTGGGGACGATGGACGCTGGCTGAGAGGCCGCGTGCCAAGGCTTGCAGCACCTCGTCCCCGACCTGATGACCGTAGCGATCGTTGAAGCGCTTGAAGTGGTCGGCGTCGACGATGAGCAGGGACAGCGGCTTACCCGAGCGTCGCGCATTGTCGGTAGCGCGGGTGAACGCGTCCTCGAAGGCGCGGCGGTTCGGCAGCCGAGTCAGCGCATCGGTAAGCGACAGACGTTCGAGTTCCGCCTGCATAGCTTCACGGCGGCGTAACTCGCGTCCGAATAGTAGCGAGAGGGCGATCGTGATCCCGCACAACGCGAGCACGATACCGCCGATGACGAGCGCCTTCACCCGCCACTCGGCTTCGATTTCAGCCGTCGAGAGGGCGACGTTGAGGATCAGGGGCAGATCGCCGACCAGAGTGAAGCGGTAGTGCCGCTCGATGCCATCCCGGACCGAGGTGTGGACGAAGCTGCCGCTGTGCTCGCGCACGAAGCCCTGGAAGGTCGGGGCAGCAGCGATATTCACCCCGATATCGGCCTCGGCGTAGGGGTGGCGCATGATCCGCGTACCGTCGCGCAGGTACAGGTTGATGGCGCCGTTGCGGCCGAGATCGATCTGACTGAACAGGTGGGTGAAGTAGGACAGCTTCACGCTGCCCAGAACGACACCGCCGAAGGTGCCGTCGGGCTTGTTGATGCGCCGGCTGAACGGGAGCATCCGCTTCCCGGTCAGGCGCGAGACGATCGGCCGGCCGATGTAGAGGCCGAGCCCGGCGCGCGCTCTGTGAACCTGAAAGTACTCTCGGTCGATGTAGTTGCCCTTGCGCGGCGGGATGGCATCGATGTCGGCGACGATGTCGCCGTGCTCGTCGATGACGATCATCACGCCCATGTCGCGGGCGGTGGCAGCTCGGTCAAACAGGATGAGCTGGCGCAGCGCCGGTGCCATCTCTGAAAGGCCAGACGTCTTGAGATTGTCGACGGCGGCCTGGATCGAGAGGTCGTACATTTCAACGTTGCGAGCAATGTCGCGCTCCAGAACCTGCACGAGGTTCTTCGAGGTCTGCTCGGCCTTGTCCCAGGCGTCGTGCCGCAGATCGAGCAGCATTAAGCCGGATGCTGCGAGCATGCCGGCTGGAGCCAGGAGGCTCAGCGCGATCCAGGTGCGAGCAGAGCGGAACGAGTGCGCTAATCGCTGTAGCGGAGGCATCAGGCACCTCACGGTTGCGCCTACGCGAGCGAAACCGTGGCATGCCAACACTTAACCGAACCTTTCATGCTGATGGAGACCACGATCGACGCCGGCCACCTGCACGCCCGTATCGAGGCGGTGCAGGCCGAGAGCGATGCGTGGCGGGCTGAAGCTGAGCAGCTGGCCAGGCTGAACCGCCGCTTCATATGTCGTTGACGTATATGCGTCGCTGACATACGTAAGGGTATGTCGGCCCTGCACACCGTCGCCGAGACATCAGGCTTCGTGGCCGACGCCAAGGCCGAGCGCATGACGGTGGTGAGCCGGCTCGCGCTCAAGAACACGCTCGCCGCTCACCCGGAGGCGGGAGACATGATCGTCGGCTCAGGTGGCGTGCGCAAGATGCGCGTCGCCGGTCGCAGCAAGGGCAAGAGCGGCGGGTACCGGGTGCTCACCGCCTACGTCGGTCCGGAGGCACCGGTCTATCTCCTGGCCGTCCTCAGTAAGGGGGATCGCGAGAACTTCACCGACGCCGAGGTGCGCGAGTTCGCCAAGCTGACGGCGTCGATCAAGGCGTACTGGCAGGCTCGACGATCGCGGCCTGCGTGATGATGAACCGTAGGGGCGCTGCCCCGCTCCGTGAGAAGATACCGATGGCCAAAGACATCTTCGAGCGCACCATGTCCGCCCTGCGTGAGGCCGAAGCGCACGCCAAGGGCGAGCCTTCGGCCGGCATGGTCGTGCACGTCCCGGAGACGGTTGACGTGGCGCAGATCCGCAAGCGCACGGGCAAGGTACAGACAGCGTTCGCGGCCAGCATCGGCGTGCCGGTCTCCACGCTCCGACAGTGGGAGCATCAGCGCCGGCAGCCGCAGGGCGCCGCGCGCGTGCTCCTGGCGATGCTGGAGAAGAACCCACAGGTCGTCGAGGAAACGCTGGGTTCGATGCCGCGGTAGGATCGCCGCCGGCTATCAATGCATCGAGCCATGCAGGATCGCGCATAGCTCGACGGCGCATCAGCCGTAGCCGAGTGGAGAGCGCATCCTACTCCACGGCCTGCGGATGCGGCGAGATCTCGCCGACGAACCGTGCCGGCATCAGCGGACAGCCGTCGTGGGCCTTGCGGTGCTGGAGAAAGAGCCCGCCCTGCGCGGTGCCATTCACGTTGATCGACACGCGGCCGTGACAGATCGGGCATCGCTTGATTGCGGACGGGTAGCGAGCGTGCGCCTCAGCGAGGCCGATAGGGCGCCACGCGCCGCCGATCTGGATCTCGCATTCGTTCACGTCGGGCATCGCCATGGTGGATGAGTGCCACGGGGAGCCGATGCCTGTCAGCCCGGGCGCATGACGGCTGCCGTGTGGCCGCGGTGCGATTGCGCGGTGTGAGTCTCGCGCGCATCCTGAGGCCATGCCCAGACAGCACGGCCAGACCTACGATCGCAGGAGGAGCCAGCACCTCGCGTCGGGCGCGTTTCATCTCGCGACGTCTGAAGCCATGCACGGCGCCGAACAGGAACCTGCCGTCGCCAACATGCTTGTGAACATGGGTCGCTGCACGATGGCGCCCGACACCAGCCGTCTGAGGGGGGCGTGCTTGTTCGAGATATGACACCATGCTGAGCAGAGCCGCTGTACCACTTCTTCTCATCGTAGTTTTCGCAGCGCCCGCCATGGCCGATCCCGGTGCGATGGGCGAGCCGAAGATGCTGATCCACGGCAACTACTGCGGTCCAGGCAACAACGCCCCCCTGCCACCGATTGATGCGCTCGACGCGGCCTGCGCTCGACACAATGCTTGCACGCCGAACGGCACGATGCCGTCCCGCATGTGTAACGCTCGCCTGGAGCGGGCAGCGAATGCGATCTCCCACGATCTGAAACAAACTACTGATTTAAGGGCCGCAGCCGGCTTCGTCGCGGCAGGCGCGGCCATGCTTCAGATCGCTGACGAGCCAGACATCGGTTCGACCGCGATGCGCGTAGGGATCAAGCCGTAAGCTTCATGTGTTGGGCCGGTGAACGTCAACTCCCCCGGCGTTCCCAGTCCGCTTCTTCTCCCGCCACCGCTTCGACCGCGGCGATCGCGTTCTCCAGTTCGGCGACGGCGCGGGTCGCGCTCCGTGCCGGCAACCCATCGTGTTCGGCCATCGCTAGGATGAGCGTGTGCTGGTGCACCCTCAGGCGTTTGAAGAGGACGTTGAGCTTGTCGGACATTGGGCGGCTGTAGCCGCAAGAAGCGCGGACAAGCAATAGAAGCATGACTGCGGTCCAGCATTACCGCAGCAGCTCTCTTGCCGTCTGCCATGCAGCCAGCAAGGAGTGTTAGATCTGCGCAGCTAACGCGGCATCCAGAGACGTGGGTTTTTCGTGTAATTTGTTCATGGGCGGTACGTGCCAGCCCCGATCGAAATTTTCCTCGTCGAGCATTGCCTAAACTGCGGTTACTTCATCCCCGGCGGCTGAGAGCGGGGTACGCCAAGCTCAGTCAGCCCGAGGAACAGAGCGAGCCGCGTCGCTGCCAGGGAAGACGTACAACTATTGCCGTTCTCGATAGCTGCGATGAACTCGGGCGCGAGGCGTGCTAAGCGGGCTGCGTTGTCCAGGGACAGACGCAACCGGTCTCACGCTGGGCCAACGTGCGTCGCGAGGTTGCGCAGCACGACGTGCCGCCGTTCCTCGATCTCATTCATGAGAGATGCCTGATATCGCGAGGGCCTACAGCCCTCACAAAGTCGATACGATCGACGCTGACCTCAGGAAATACCCAAAGTTGCACTTCTGGCATGCATAAGTTGCAGTTGTTGCGCGGTTGCAATAACGGTTGTGTGACGTAATCAGGTACAATTCTGGGTCGGCTTTAAGCGGCTGGCCCGGTAGCTACGCGGTCCGCCTTTTCCTCGTAGAAAGCCCGTTCCCCAATGAATGCCACCAACACGCCGAAACTGGCGACCGATGCTGATCGCACGATCGGCAGCCGCATCGCGGCGCTTCGGGCGGCACAGGGTTTGAGCCAGACCGCACTCGGTCACGCTATCGGGGTGAGCTTCCAGCAAGTGCAGAAGTACGAAAAGGGTCGCAACCGGATTGGCGCTGGCCGGCTCCAGGCCATTGCCGACCTACTGCAGGTCCCGGTGGAAACCTTCTTTGCTGGTCAGTCGGGGACGGATGCCGAGGGGGGTGATGTTCGGATGTACTACAATGACACGAAGGTTGTGGAGTTGATCATGGCTTTCACAAGTATCGGCGACGAGGCCACACGCGATAGCATCCTTTCGATCGTGAAAGCTGCAGCTACGATATAACAAAGGCGTGCTGCTCAGGCATAGGGTCCGCCGAACAAGTCACCCATCGCCTTCCGCTGGAACAGGGTGCGCCAGCGCCGCCTCTGATGTTCCGGTCGGTCGTGGATCATGTGGCAGCGCTGGCAGAAGGCCGCCAGGTTGGCGTCCGCGTTGTTGGCGGTGTCGTGGTCCCGATGTGTGGCTGCTAGGACGATATGGGCTCAGCGGGTGCAACCGAGGATGTCGGTACCCGACCTGATCCCGATCCGGCGCCCCCAGCCATCACGCCAGCGGCCAGTCTCGGCGTCCCACCAGCAGCCATCGCCGAGATGATAGACCATCTGGCCGTGCGGTCGCCCGCAGCTCTCACAGCGGCCCTGCGCCCGGCCGAAGCGGATCGCCATCGAGAGCTGCTTCCAGTCGATCGGGTAGAAGAAACCGTGCTCGGGCCGGATCGGTATACGGGCGCACTGCCCCAACGGTCGTGAAGAAAGCGTAGCGTTGGGGCGTCCACCCGGGCTACACCAAGTTGGCAGCATGTCATTGACGCGCTCCCTGTTACGGGTGGAAGCTAAGCTATGGCTGACGCACGCTTCGGTGATCACCTACAGGTTGGATCCCGATGATGGATGAGGGGGGCAGCCGTGAAGAGGAACAACCCGTTCGAACGGCTTCCGATTGTCCGGACAAAGCCACCTGCAGCCCAGCGCCTCTTCGTGGATCCTGATCCACTGCCTCGGTACGTCCTGACCGCCGCAGACCTCATCGCTATGGCACGAGCTGCACGAAAGGCAGATCAACTTCGCGAGGAGGAAGCGAGCCCCATTGAGGAGCGCGGTTCTCGTAGTCCCTTCGGCACCATCTTGAAGACCGTTGGCGCCTAAACACCACGATCGCGGGCGTGGGTAATTACGTCGAAGATCCAATCGTTTTCCGAACTATGCGGGCAACAGGTTTCGACCCAGATCAATGTTATTGGATGACCAAGCGGCTCTCAAAAGCAAATTTTTCCTCTGGCGTTGCTTAAGAAACAGTGCGCCCATTGACGCTGCTCGATCAGATAT
>NZ_VRVA01000161.1:0-9574 GCF_008039945.1 Methylobacterium sp. WL64 | reverse complement strand
ATCCGGACGCTGCAGCCGCAGCACCAGTTCGATCAACTCCTCGCGGCTCAGCCGCTCAAGATCGGTACGAACCATCCCACGAGGGAATCAGCGAAACCCAACCCGCGCAAGGGGGTGGGTAATTACGATCGGCGTCATTGTCGGCGGCTGCGTCTGGTACGCTCAGTCACGCATGAGCCAGATCGACGACGCCTACAGCGCGTTCATCAACGACGAGGCCGTCGCCGTAGCCGAAGGCCGGCGCCTCAACCGATTCGTCTTCGAACTCAACTACTTCGTCTATCGGATCATCGCCGAGACCGACGCGGACCAGATCCGGACCGCCAACGCGGGGTTCGAGGCCGCAGTGCCGAACCTGAAGGAAACGCTCAAGTCGCTGCGCGACCACGCGCCCAGTTTCGCGCCGCGCATCGACGCGCTGGCGATGCGAATCAACAAGTTCCTCACCGACGTCACCGAGGTGCGCCGCCTCGGCACCAGCAACCAGAACGACCAGGCGATCGCCCTGGTCCATTCCGCGATCGATCCGACCTTCTCGACCCTCATGGTCGACGGCAACGCGCTGTCCAACGACATCAACGACTTCATGCAGAGGGGGTCCAACGACCTGTCGGCCAAGACCGATGCCACGCGCCTCAGCCTGATGATCGTCAGCGCCCTCGGGATGCTCGCCGGCGCTGTCCTGGCCGCGTTCATCGCGATGGTCGGCATCACCCGGCCGCTCGACCGCCTGGTCGCCGTGCTGCAGCGGATGGCGAAGGGCGAGATCGAGGCGGAGATCAAAGAGGCAGCCCGCAAGGACGAGATCGGCGCCGTCGGCAAAGCCGTGGAGGGCATCAAGGCGATGGTCGCCCGCAAGGCCGCCGAGGAGGCCGAGGTCCGGCGGGTTGCCGAGGAGGCGGCAGCGGCTGCGCGCAAGCAGACCATGCTGGAGCTCGCCGACGGGTTCGAGCGCGCCGTCGGCGGCATCGTCGGCCTGGTTTCGTCCTCGGCGACGGAGTTGCAGGCGACCGCCCAGTCGATGACGGCGAGCGCCACCCAGACCGCCACCCAATCCACCACGGTGGCCGCCGCCGCCGAGGAAGCCGCCGCCAACGTCCAGACCGTGGCCGCCGCCGCCGAGGAGCTTGGCTCGTCGGTCCAGGAGATCGGCCGGCAGGTACTCGGATCGGCCGGACTCGCCCAGTCGGCGGTCGGCGAGGCGGACCAGACCCATCATCTCGTGCAGGCGCTCAGCCAGGCGGCGACCCGCATCGGCGACATGGTCGGCCTGATCTCCAACATCGCCGGGCAGACCAACCTGCTGGCCCTGAACGCCACCATCGAGGCCGCCCGCGCCGGCGAAGCCGGCCGCGGCTTCGCCGTGGTGGCCTCCGAGGTGAAGGAGTTGGCTGCGCAGACCGCAAAGGCCACCGAAGAGATCAGCCAGCAGATCGGGCAGATCCAGGGCGTGACCGGCCAGGCCGTCACGGCGATCGGGGGCATCACGGCGCGCATCCGGGAGATCGACTCGGTGGCGACCTCGATCGCCGCGGCCGTCGAGGAGCAGGGCGCCGCCACGCAGGAGATCGTCCGCAACGTCGCCCAGGCCGCCACCGGCACCAACGAGGTAACCAGCAACATCGCCGGCGTGGCCCAGGCCTCCGAGGATACCGGCGCCGCCGCAAGCCAGGTGCTCAACGCCGCCGGAGAGCTGTCGCGTCAGTCCGAGCACCTGGGCGCCGAAGTGTCCCGCTTCCTCTCCACCGTGCGGGCGGCGTAACGCACCCGTCCCCTCTGCGGGCTACGACCTTCAAAGATCGGCTCTCATTGGGCTGACAGGCCCCGCTCCCGAACGGGAGCGGGGCCTCGCGCCTCGTCCGCCACCGCTGCGTGAATCCGCCGGTCCCAGCGGTGGGGGAGACGCACTCGGGGCCGGCCTTGGCCCGGGTGCAGCAGCGCGCTCCGTGAACAGCGTAGCCCGCACGAGTAGACGGCAGAGCCACTCGCCGCTCTCGATGCATCGTCGAACGCGGCGCAGATCATAGGGCCGGCGCGGGCAAACTGCGCGTTCAGGCCCTATCCACCCGCTCCACGTCCGCTCCCTCAGCCGAGCGCGGCGCCGTTCCCGGCGAACTCCCAGACCGGGACGCCAGCCTGCTGGTCGAACCTGTTTCCCGACCCCGAGCTGATGGTGAACCTGACCCTGTGCAGCTCGAGCCGATACACCGCTCGGCCGTCCACCATCAGCGCGCCGCACCGCTTGGTCCGACGTGTGCCGAAGTGGGGGTCGACGCCGAACAGATCGGCCGTCGTCCAACCGAGCCCGTGCGCCTCGTCGCCAAATCGTTCGATGAAGTCGAGGGCGCTGTGCCGGAGCCGCACCCAGCGCTCCACCGCCAAAAAGCGACAGGGTGAGCCCTGCGTCGGCATCGCCGCGATCGAATCGCGCCAGAGCACAACAGGGCTCGGGCGGATAGCGGCGTCGATGGCTGTGCACATATTATTATAATACGACAGAAGCTACGCATTAACCATGTGAGCTGTCGCCAATCCATCTGATTTTGAGCTTATAAAAATTTGACGCTGGCTTTAACATGAGGAATTTTTCGGCCGATATTTATCGTAACGGAAGCTTGACAAACATAGGTTCCTTATAACCGACAACGTTGCTGCGCAATAAGACAACTGCCGGTTGATTGTGGTAGAAATTTCCCGCCTTGGACCGGGTTCGGATAATGTATTCTCCTGGCCCACGCGGTAGCGGCGGTTCGGACCAAGAGCGCCGGCGCTTCCAAGATGTCTGCGGCCCTCGGGACCCAGGAATTGGCTGGTGGTGCTCGGGCTGTGCCGCGTCGGTGCTGACACCACCCGGATCATCCCGAGGCCGCGTCGCGAAGCCCGGTGATGATGCGCATTCAAGCATCGTTCCGAACGGTGGCCGCCCACTCTCAGAAAACGACGATGCGGATTGAGGACCGCGCGCGTCGTGCCGGTTCTGAGATCCGGTACGATGCGCGAAAGGCCGTCTCGGCGGTGAGAGCTCTGGTGAGCGCTCCGGTCAGGGTGCCGCGCGGGTGACGACGGCCCGGTCGGCGTTCACGCGTCCGGCCCAGTCCTTGGCGCGGTCCTGAACCTTGAGGTCGATCAGCCGGGCGCCGCTGACATCGACGTTCTTGAAGTCCGTGCCCGCCACCGTGGCCCCGGTCAGGTTTGCCCCGGACAAGTCCGAGCCCATCAGCACGACGTCGGTCAGGTCGGCATCCTTCAAGTCGGCGTATTCCAGGCGCGATCGCCCGAGGTTGGCCCCTTGAGGTTCGCCCCCGTGAGATTCACCGAGGTGAACACCGCCCGCATCAGCCCCATGGACTGGTTCTTGATGTCGGCGCCGCCCTTGAGGTCCACGAGCGTCGCGCCGCTCATATTGGCGCCCTTGAAGTCGCCGATCGGCCTGGACCGGCTGAGGTCGGCGCCGGTGAGATCGGCATCCCGTGCGGTGATGCCGAACATCCTGGCGTCCGCCAGCTTGGCGCCGGACAGGTCGGCCTTCATGAACCACGCCTGTTCGAGGTTGGCATCGCTGAGGTCGGTGCCGCGCAAATTGGTCTTGTTCAGGCGCGCGGTCCGCAGGTTGGCCCCATGCAGGTTCAGCCCGGACAGGTCGAGGCCGGACAAAGCTTTGTCGTGCAGATCGATCGGCTTGCCATCGGCGGCCGCGATCATCGCCTCGACGTCGGCGCGGCTCATCTCGGCCTGTGTCATCGCGGGCGAGGCCATGTCGGCCCCGAGCAGCAGATCCTGCTCGGCCGTGGCCGGACTGGCGGCGAGTGTAGCCAGCATGACGCTCAGGGCGAGGCGGCGCATCTTTTCACTCCCATCGGGGGCCGGGCGGAGCCGGCCCCGTATCGTGTTGGTTGGGCCGCGATGCTATGCCGGGCCGCCGAACCCGGTCGGTGACCCAGGTCACACAAGTCCGGCACGGTGGGAGAAAAACGCAACGCGCGCCGGACGATCCGCCATCGTCGCGGCCGGAGGGTGACGCCAGCCATGACGGACGCGCAGATGGTCGAGCGCTGGATCGACCGGTTTCCGCTGATGCGCGCCCTCAGCCCCGCGCACCTGCAACTCGCCCGGGGCACCGTGCAGTTCCCGGTGCTGGAGACGGGTGCCACCGCGTACGAGCTCGATGGCGAATGCGCTAACTACCTGATGTGCCTGGACGGGCGCACGCGCGTCTTCCGAATGTCGGAGGCCGGACGCGAGGTGCTGATTTACAAGGTCGGCCCGGGCGGCACCTGCGCCCTGACCACGCAATGCCTCCTGTCCGGCGGCACCTTTCCGGCGGAGAGCGTGGCCGAGGAGCGGACCCAGCTGGCGGCGCTGCCGGTGGGCTCGTTCCAGCACCTGATGGACGACAGCGCGGCCTTCCGCAGCTTCGTCATGGACGACTACACGCGGCTGATGTCCGGCCTGTTCACGCTGATCGACGCGGTCGCGTTCGCCCCGCTCAAGCAGCGCCTGGCCCAGCGGATCCTGGCCGAAGCCGATCCCCGGGGCGTCGCCATGGTCACCCACCAGACGCTCGCCGACGACGTCGGCAGCGTGCGCGAGGTGGTGAGCCGCATTCTCGCGCAATGGGCTGAGGCCGGCCTGATCGAGCTCCGGCGCGGCGCGATCGAGGTCGTCGACCGCGCCAGCCTGGCCGCCGCGGCCCGGCGGTGACGCGCGGCGCGCTCCCTCCGCTCTAACTAGAGCGGTCGGCCGCGATCCCGATCACCCCCCGATCCGCAGCACCTCCGTCCGGTCGCCCGCCTGCGCGAAGGCGGCCGGGTCGGCACCGGTCATCCAAACCTGCCCGGGGAGGGCGTCGAGGGCCTCGAACAGGCCGGCCCGGCGGCGCGGATCGAGATGCGCCGCGACCTCGTCGAGGAGAATCATCGGAGCAATGCCGCTCATCGCGCGCACCAGGCGGGCATGGGCCAGGACCAAGCCGATCAGCAGGGCCTTCTGCTCGCCCGTGGAGGCGGTACCGGCCGGGACGTCCTTTGGGCCGTGGCGGACCACGAGATCGGTGGTCTGTGGCCCCGTGAGGGTGCGGCCGGCGGCGCGGTCGCGGTTGCGGCCGTTGCGCAGGGCGAGCCGGAAGCGATCCTCCGCCTCGATCGCCGGCCAGACCGCCACCAAGTCGTCGAGGTCGCCCTCCAGGCGGATCGACGCCCAGGGAAAGGGCTGGGAATCGTCGCGCGTCTCGGCGATCAGCCGGTCCAGGCGCTCGGCGGTCTCGCGGCGGGCAAGCGCGACCGCCACCCCGAGTTCGGCCACCTCCCGCTCCACGGCGTCGAGCCAGCGGCCGTCGTCGGGCCGGTCCTCCAGCAGCCGGTTGCGCGAGCGCAACGCCCGCTCCATGGCAGAGACCCGGGCACCGTGGCCGGAATCCACTGCGAGTACGAGGCGGTCGAGGAAACGCCTGCGGTCGCCGGCGGCGCCACGGAACAGGCCGTCGAGATCCGGCGTCAGCCAGACCACCCGGACGAACTCGCTGAACGCCACCGGCGAGGCAGCGGGGGCGCCGTCGATGCGGCAGAGCCGGCTCGTGCGCCCGTCCGGCCCCGGCGGCTCGAGACCGGTGCCGAGGCGATGCTCCGCGCCGTCGCGATCCAGGGTGAGCGAGACCGCGAAGCCCCCCGGGCCGTCGACGCGCGCCATGGCGGCGAACTCCGCCCGGCGCAGGCCCCGGCCCGGCACGAACAGCGAGATCGCCTCGAGCAGGTTGGTCTTGCCGGCACCGTTCTCGCCGACCAGCGCGACGAAGCGGGCGCCGGGGTTGAGTTCGAGGTCGGCGTGGTTGCGGAAGTCGCGGGCGATCAGCCGGGTCAGGCGCGTGGATCCAGCGGCGTCGAGTTCACTCATAAGGCGGCAAGGTGGAGCGATCGCGCTCTGAATGCAGCACGCGCCCGATCGAAATGCGGTCGCCGGGAATGCGATGAAGGATCAGGCAAGATCGGAATATGAGGATCCGTACAGTGAGAGCAATCTTCGGCGCGGGCCTGTCCGTCATCGGCTAACGACCGAGCGACGGACTTCGGTCGAATCGCGCAGCTCCGAGACGCAGCTGCCGGCGCGCGTCTGATTGTCAGCCACGATGACGGCACCGATTGCGCGCAGATCGGTTCGGGCTCGTCGTGACAAAACGACCGGCTTCAAGGGCCGGCCTTTTCCATGGCGGCATAGCGCGCGCCCAAGGCATCCGGCCTGACGTCGAGCGGCTCATCATCTCCGCTCTCGATGCCCTTCCGCCAGGCCTCAGGCATCGTCGCGAGGCGATCCTCGTGCTGGAGCCGCAGCGCGACGCCAGCCGCGATCCCTTCCTGCGGCGAACCGAAGCGACCCGCCGTGATCAGACGATCGCGCAAGGCTTCCCGAGTTGGATCGAGGATCACGGCGTTCGGCATGACAGCCTGCGACTACACCCGCATCGGCATCAGCACGTACAGGGCCGGCGCGCCCTCGCGATCCTGGATCAGGGTCGGCGAGCCCGGGTCGGCGAGCTTGAACAGGGCGGTGTCGCCCTCAAGCTGCGCGGTGATGTCGAGCAGGTAGCGGGCATTGAAGCCGATATCGAGGCCGGCGGCCTCGTAATCGACGTCCAGCTCTTCCGTGGCGCTGCCCGAATCCGGGTTGTTGACCGAGAGCGCCAGGCGCCCCTCGGTGAGCCCGAGCTTCACGGCGCGGCCGCGCTCCGACGAGATCGTCGAGACCCGGTCCACCGCCTTGGCGAAGGCGTCGCGCTCCACGGTCAGCCGCTTGTCGTTGTTGGCCGGGATCACCCGCTGATAGTCCGGGAAGGTGCCGTCGATCAGCTTCGAGATCAGGGTCAGGCCGCCGGCGAAGCGCAGGCGGATCTTGGCGGGAGACAGGTCGACCGCCACGGTCTCGCCGCCATCGTCCAGGAGCTTCTGAATCTCGGCGACCGCCTTGCGGGGCACGATCACCCCCGGCATCCCGACGCTGCCTTGCGGGGCCGGGATCTCGACCCGGGCGAGGCGGTGGCCGTCGGTGGCGACCGCGCGCATCACCGGGCCGGCCTCGGACTCCAGCGTGTGCAGGTAGATGCCGTTGAGGTAGTAGCGCGTCTCCTCGGTGGAGATCGCGAACTGCGTCTTGTCGATCAGGCGCTTCAGGTCGGCGCTCGCGATCTCGAACCCGTGTGGCATCTCGCCGGCGGCCAGATCCGGGAAGTCGCCCTCCGGCAGGGCGCCGAGCGCGAACCGCGACCGGCCCGAGCGGATCGTCATCTGGCCGGATTCACCGCCGGTCTCCAGCGAGACCTGGGCGCCGTCGGGCAGCTTGCGCACGATGTCGTAGATCACGTGCGCCGGGACCGTGGTGGCGCCGGGATCGGCCACGTCGGCCGGCACGCTCTCGGTGACCTCGATGTCGAGGTCGGTCGCCCGGAGCTGGAGGCTCGATCCCTCCGAACGCAGCAGCACGTTCGACAGGATCGGGATCGTGTTGCGGCGCTCGACGACCCGGTGCACGTGGCCGAGCGACCTGAGCAGGGCCGCGCGCTCGACGGTGACTCTCATCGCGATACTCAAGTGATGGGGGAGGGCACCGCGGCCGGCATCCCTCTCGAAAACAGGCCGATCAGCTTGGCGAAGGGGACGGTCGAACGCAAGGCCGCCGCAGCGGCATCGCACAGCTACGCCGCCGGCTGGTGGGATTCAGGGTTCCCGCCGGAGCCGCCCCGTGCGAAAGCGCCGCGCTCAACCTGAAGCAGCACCGGCCGCCCGAGTTCCGTCAGACCATGCCGCACAATGTCGAGACCGCGAGCCCGCACGCCGCTGCACCGAGCGCCAGCCCCGGCCGCATCCTGGCCGCGAGCTTCGTCGGCACCGCGATCGAGTTCTTCGACTTCTACATCTACGCGACCGCGACCGCCCTGGTGATCGGCCCGGTCTTCTTCCCGTCGGGGGCGCCTGGGGTGCAGCAGCTCAGCGCGTTCGCGACCTTCGCGATCGCGTTCATCGCGCGGCCGTTCGGGGCGGCTTTGTTCGGGCATTTCGGCGACCGGGTCGGCCGCAAGGCGACGCTGGTCGCCTCGCTGCTGATCATGGGCCTGTCCACCGTCCTGATCGGCTGCCTGCCGACCTATGCCACCGCGGGCTGGTGGGCGCCGGCCGCGCTGTGCATCCTGCGCTGCGGCCAGGGGATCGGGTTCGGCGGCGAATGGGGCGGGGCGGCCCTGCTGGCCGTGGAGAACGCACCGCCGGGCAAGCGCGCCTGGTACGGCATCTTCCCGCAGCTCGGCGCGCCGGTCGGCTTCATCCTGGCCAATCTCGGCTTCCTCTGCCTCAGCTTCGGCCTGTCGCCCGAGAGTTTCCAGACCTGGGGCTGGCGCCTGCCGTTCCTGGCCTCCGCCGCCCTGGTCGGGGTCGGCCTCTACGTGCGCCTGAAGCTCACCGAGACGCCGGCCTTCAAGGCCGCGCTGACCGACGCGAAGCCCGAGCGCGTGCCGTTCGCCACGATGCTGACCCAACACGGCGGCTCAGTACTAATCGGGACCTTCGCCATGGTGGCGGTCTACGCCGTGTTCTACCTCTCGACGGTGTTCGCCCTGGGCTACGGCACCGGCACGCTGGGCTACAGCCGCCCGACCTTCCTGATGTTCGAGTGCATCGCGGTCTGCTTCATGGCACTCGGGACCGTGATCTCGGGGGCTGCCGCCGACCGGTTCGGCCGTAAGCCGGTGCTGCTCTCCGGAATGGCCGCGGTGTTCGCCCTCGGCTTCCTGATGGGTCCGATGCTCGGGAACGCCGCCTCGGCCGGGACCTGGCCGCCGGTGCTGGGCTTCCTGTGCCTCAGCCTGCTGGCGATGGGCTGGGTGTTCGGCCCCATGGGCGCGGTTCTGCCGGAACTGTTCCCGACCCGGGTGCGCTACACGGGAGCCTCGGTCACCTACAACCTCGCCGGGATCCTGGGCGCCTCGGGGGCGCCCTACATCGCCCAGGAGCTGGCGGCCTATGGCGGGATCGGTTTCGTCGGATTCTATCTCGCGGCTGCCGCCGTGCTCAGCTTCGTCGCCGTCCTGGCCATGCGGGAAAGCGCGTACGATTGAGGAAGAGGGGTTCGCCCCTCACATGCGGGCTTGGGCGGCCGGCTCGTAACGGCCGAGGAACCGGGTCCGGTCCCACAGCTCGATCGCCTCGTCCGTGGCCATGGCCCGGGCGCGGCGGCGGGCCTGCGTGTCGTCGGCGGCCGGCACGATCTCGGCCGAGAACACGCGGCCGGCCCGGTCGAGCTTGAACGCCCGGTAGGCGCGGTTTCGCTGAGCGGTCTGGGCGTCCAGGTTGAGCATCGGATCCTCCTCGGAGCCCGACCCTTCCCAAAACTGGTTAACCGTCCGTCAACGCGTGATCTCAGGTGCGCTTGTCGAGGGGCCGGCCCAGCAGGCGCGCGAACTCGGCCTCGATCTCCTCCACGGAGAACGGGTTGCCGGCGGCCTTCGGCTCGGGCCGTGGCGGCGCGGCGGGTGCAGCCCGCGGCGGCGGCGCGACAGGCGCCGGAGGTGGCGTCGGCTCCACGGGGGATGGTG
>NZ_VRVA01000160.1:0-9607 GCF_008039945.1 Methylobacterium sp. WL64 | reverse complement strand
CAGGCGCAGGTAAGCGGGCTCACCTATGCTCGACGTTGAAAGCAGACTTCTCGCCTTACATGTCCCATCGGCCCATCATGGCATGTCGGCCGGGCGGCACAGTTAAGTCAACGGAGGGGAATGATCATGATCACATGCGAACCGAGTTGACGTCGGCCGCCCTGATGATGGCCACCCAACGGCAGCGACCGGCCGCTGGGCTCATCTGTCATTCCGATCGCGGCAGCCAGCTTGGGTTCAAGCGGTCGTCGCAACACCATCTTGCACGGCGGCCAGCACAGCGTCGAGCGCCTCTGCCGCAGTAATCCGTTCGTGTTCTCGTTCGTCCCCCCGCTGCCAGGGTGAGCGCGGATCGCAGAAGTAGACCTGCAGACCCGCGTCAATCCGTAAGCGCACATGCTCCGCCATCTCCGCTCCCTGGTCCCAGGTCAACGAGCGCCGCAGTTGCTCTGGCAAGCCCGCGATCGTGCCGGTGATCGCCTCGCGGACCGCCTCGGCCCCGTGCCCCGCCAGCGCCGGGCCGTTCTTGGCACGCGGTGTCACCCCATGGCCGTCCATCGGCGGAAGATGCAACAGCATCGTGAAGCGTGTCGTGCGCTCGACCAGGGTCCCGATCGCCGAACTCTTCAGTCCCAGGATCAGATCTCCTTCCCAGTGGCCCGGCACCGCGCGGTCCTCGACCTCGGGCGGACGCTCGCTGATGAGCACGTCGGGGGTGACGAACGACTTGCCTCGGCCCAGGCTGCGGGCCCGCGGCACCCGTCCTGTGCGAAGACACGCGGTCAACGCACGCTTCAGCGCGCCCCGGCCCTGGACGTAGAGAGCCTGATAGATCGCCTCGTGACTGATGCGCATCGTCGTGTCGCCCGGAAAGTCGAGCCTCAGGCGCTCGGCGATCTGTTGCGGGCTCCAGGATCGACCCCATCGCCGGCTCTGGCGTCGCCCGTGTCGCCGTCCCTTCCAGGCAACGCTCGGTCCAGGCAAGGCGCGCCCGCCCGGTGTTGCGACAGCACCGGCGAGCCGGTCCTGCACGTACGTCCGCAGCACCACGTTCCCCGCCAGCTTTGCTGGCTTGGGCCGGCGTGCCGCGCGTTCAGCGTGCCACTGCGCGGTCGTGGCGCGATAGTCCAGGCCGCCACTGCGGGTCACCGCATTGCGCCGCAACTCTCGCGAGATGGTCGACGCCGCACGTCCCAGACGTCGAGCGACTTCCCGGACCCCGTGACCTTGCGCCTGGAGTATCGCGATTTCCTCCCGCTCCGCGAACGACATGTAGCGCGCCGAAGGCGACTTGGATGATGGTGACAGGTGGGGCGGTGCCATCCCGCCTGCCATCCGGAACCACCGCGAGCCGACCGGTGGCGAGATCCCGACCTTCATCGCTGCGTCCTCGCTGGAGAGACCCAGCGCGATGAACGCCCAGAACCCCCGCCGCGTCTCGCGCAGACCGACCCCGGGACGACCCGGTGACCGAAGCTTCTCGCGAAGAGACTGATCCGAACGTCGCCGACCCGCCATCACAACCGCCCTCCGCCAAGCCGTTGCGACGATCGATTGAATCTACCCAATACGCCGCCGAGGCCTATCGAAAGCAGCTCGTCGGCATGAAGGCGATACCCTCCATGAGCCGGACCGGCTGCTGCTACGATAACGCCCCGATGGAAAGCTTCTTCCACACCCTCAAGGTCGAACTTGTCCACCAGCGATGATGGGCGACCCGGGACGAGGCCCAACGCGACTTGTTCGCTTACATCGAAGGCTACTACAATCGGCAGCGCATCCACTCGGCACTCGGCTACATCACGCCCGAGCAAGCCGAACGGAACGCGAGCTAAACCCCCTGTCCGTGAAGTCGGGGGAGGATCAGGAAGCGTGTTGGAGGCCGGGGTCCGGAGTCGAACCGGACGTACGAAGCTTTGCGGGCTCCTGCCTGGACACTCACCCACCTGGCCGCCCCCTTTGCAACATGCCGCTCGTGCCGGTTCAAGGTCGAGCAATGAGGGAGCCTAAGATGGCCGCCAAGATCCTTAGCCGTTTCCTACCTACCATGCCCCCCAGCCTGGAGCTCATCCCCGAGAACGGCGGTGGGGCCGGTTCCGGTAGCGGAAGGGGTAGGCATTGGAGCGAGCAGGCCGTACCACCGAGCACCTGAAGGCGAAGGGCTATCTGAAATAGCCAACCCATATGCGGAGTATGTAGACCGTGAAGCACATCTACACCTTCGCTGAGGTCGACGGCTCGCGACTGGCAGCTACCGCAGACCGTGATGGAGCGAACCTGCCTGGTGGCCCCAAGCTGTGGCGGCGCCTGGACAAGCTCGATGTCGAGGAAATGGTGAGTAACTCCGGCATCACTGCGATGGGCAATGCCGAGGAGATCCTAAGCGACGTGCGGGACCACGGCCTCTATCTCACCGCAAGCCAACCGATCTAATCCATGATCGCCAGCCAGGTGCTAGGGGCGGCTCTGCGAGGATCCCGAGTGGTCGCGCGGATACCCCTTGCTGAGCATCTGAAGGCGGAGGGCTACCCGAAGTGAGGCTGAGCCGGCTTGCCACCGTTCTATGTGTGGCGGTCGTTGCGGGAGCTGTTACCTACGTTCTCACATACGAAGGCGTCACCAACGCTCCCCTAAAGGTCTTGGGCGCCGGGCTTATTGCGAGTGGCGTTGTTGCGCTATTGAATAGGGCATGAGTGATCCCGAGCCCGACGCAATCTTCCGCCAGCGGCTGCTGCGTGTCGTGGCCGAGAAGGATCGCCGCTTTGCCCTTGTAGCGGCCGGAATTTACCTTGATCAGCTCGCCCGCAAGTACGGTCTGTTCAGGACCGGCGTGCCGCTGAAGGGGATAGAGACCGGACGGACTCAAGCCTGATCTCAGTCGTGCAAGGACGAGATGCCGCTGACGATTGTCAGAAGCGCTGGCCGCGAGAACCCTAGGTAGAGATCTTACAGAACCGGATCTCAGCCATGTGGTATCTTTACGGCTTCGTGCTGTTGGCCGGCGTCGCCAACGCCGTTCAAGCGGGGCAGAATGGAGCGCTATCCAAGGGCCTAGACGAGTCGTTGACCGCGGGCTTGGTCGTCGTCGCCGGCACCGCCTCCTGCATTCTCGTGGTCGGGCTGCTCTCGGGGAAGCTGGCGTGGCCGACTGCCGCCCAGGCGTTGGCAATGCCTTGGTGGGCGTGGCTCGGCGGGATCCTGGGCGGCGGCATCATCCTCGCGCAATTCCTCGTGGCACGTCAGATAGGAGCTGCTCCGTTCCTCGGCCTCTTGGTGACGGCTGGTGTAGTGACCTCGATCCTCTTGGATAACTACGGTTGGGTCGGGTTCGAGCGGCATCCTGCCAGCATCTGGCGGATCCTCGGAGGCTTCCTCATGGTCGCCGGCGTCGCCCTAGTCGCGTTTCTCTAAGCTCCCCGCCCTCGAAGTCGCCGCGATTTCACACGGTATCCTTTGCCGAGACTCCGGAACGGACAGCAGGGCGATGCAGCATCCATAGATGCAACTAAAATAGACCTGCACGATGCTTGATTGCACGATTGATTAGGATTGCGCTAATCATACGCCACCGAATGGTACTTTAACGCCTATCGGCTTGGATCGCTATTATGCTGGACTTAGTTCTTAGATGTATGCTGATGGATGCAACCCGCACCTAATCGTAATACATCCAGGCCGTGTGCTGATATGCAGGATCGTCGCACGAAGCTTCGGGTCGAAGCTACCATCGAAGGCCATGTTGCCTTCCCAGGGGTCGATGTAGGAGTCCGCTGTATCGTGACAAACCACTCACCCGTGGGTGCTTGCCTCGCTTTTCCGCCCGGCCTCGCAGTGCCGCGCTACTTCGAACTCGCGATCGGCCAGGAGCCGATGCCTTCAACCGTTCGCATAGTCTGGCGACGAGAGGACTTGGTGGGTGTTGCCTACGCAGCACCCCGATCGGGCGTACCCGACGTCATCTCAGGCTGAGTTCGCGAACGCAGGCAGCCAAGAAGCTTCACAGTCTCGCCGTCTTCGGGGCGCCTCCTGAGGGCAATGGCGGTGACGGATCGCCGAGTTCACTCCGTCTTGGAGTGCCCTGCGTTGCGCAACACCCTCCTAGCCCTTCTGGCCGTCGTCGTCGTCATGGTTGCACACGCCGTCCTCAAGCTGCTCCTGCTGCCGTTCCGTGCGCTGCGCGGCCTGTTCCGACACAGTGCCAAGCCAGCGCAGATCACGGTGCGCTAACCAGATCCCGGCACCCTACACGGACGCCGGTGAGATCGACGACCTCCCCCGCCAGCCCGTGATCAGATCGGGCGGCGGGGCAGAGCCGGCTGGTACGCCATCAACGGGTACAGCCATGCTTGTCGATCGGGACCAGGTGCTGCCCAGCGACGCGCTGGATCGGCTGGCTTGCAGGCTGCTGGCCGAGGTGCGGTCGCAGAACCCCCAGAAGCCGCAGGGAGGGCCTATAGGCGACCTCGGCGACGATGTAGGCACTAACCTCCTCGCCTGGCTGTTTGACGCCTACGACGACGCTCTGGCCAAGGACGGCGGCGACTGATCTGGCTGGTGCCTCGCAATCAGCCGCCAGCAACCGAGTGGTGTCCGGCACGTTGGTGGGGAAGCTGCGCCGTTCGGCACCTGAGGCTTCCGTTATGCTCCTGACCGCGTTGCTCGTCGCCGGTACGTTCATGCACGCCAGCTCGTTTTCGATCATCGCCACTCTGGTGGACTGACGGCACCTGCTCGCCACCTCAGTTCTTGAAGATCCGGGGCTCGTCTTCCGCGAAAGCTGCACGCTGCTCAGTGCACCACTGCTGCTCGCCGACCTCCTTCACCTCGGCGTAGCGCCGGGCCAATTCGTCCTTGAAGGCGGCATTTGCCGGTGCCTGGCCGAGCACCTTGGTGGCCACGTCACGCGCCGTCTGAGAGATCCGCAGGGCGGTCGTACCGTCGATCGCATAGTGCTTGCCGCAGAACGTGATGATCGCGGACTGCGCGCTGGCAGCCCGGAGTAGGGCTAAGGCTTGCTCGTCCTGGCTTTGCGCGTGGACGGGCGCGGCGTGCACACCGGCGGCAAGGGCCAGGGCTATGAGGGCTCGACAGCGCACGACCGTCTCTCCGGCGATCGCCAGCACATCGTGGTGATCGCCGGCGGCAAGCCCCAACGTAGCCGATCTGTTCCGCCCTACGCCAGGATCCCGGAGCCGAGCCGGCGTTACCCCATCGCCTGCGGGTGGCGCGATGGCGTGCCGGAGAACGCAGCAGCTGTCAGCGGGCAGCCAGGATGGCTGCGCCGGTGCTGTAGCTTGTAGCCCCCGGTTGGGGTGTAGTTTCCGGCAATGTTTACCTGACCATGGCACGCCGGGCAGCGCTTGGGCATCATCCCATACAGGGCGCGGGCTTCCACGAGGCTGACGGCGCTCCACACGCCATCAACCTTCACCTCGCATGTTTGCTGGTCGGCCACCGGACTGCTGCTCGAAGACGTCAGACCCGGATCTCTTCCGCGTGCAGGCCACCAGCTCGCAGGTGATCGGGGATGTCGGCGTGATCGTAGTACCCGGCCTCATGGGCCATTGCGTCCAGGGCAGCGCTCGGATCGGCGGCCGAGCCGGTCCAGAGGATCGTGCCTGTCGCGCCCTGACGGATCTGGAACACCTTCATCGCCACGCCCTCTCACGCTTGTTGAGCGGTCAAGCGTAGCGGTACCCCTGACGTTCCAGCGCTACCTCAATCAGTTAGCATGTCGCCTTGTCGGGTTCACCCGCTCTGCCGGTGCTCGAGCCGATTTCCAGCAGCGCCGCATGCTTCACATGATCGTGCCGGGGCCAACCGGATCACCGGGCACGATGTCAGGTCCCGTTGGATCGCCAGGCACTGGATCGGGTGGCGGTTGCGGCGCAGGCGGATCTCCTGGCGTGGGTTCAGTCGGTGGCGGCTCGCCGGGCGTCGGCAGATCGGGGCCACCAGGGTCGGGGATGCCGGGGTTCGCCATGGTCGATCGTCTCCGCGACATAGGATCCTTCGAGGAAACACGAACCCGGACCAAGGTGGTTCCCGGATCGAGCGTCCTTGGGCGCTAAAGGGGGCATACGAGTTGGAACGGAACCAACGACATGTCGAAGCTGATGCAGCTGATCCCGCTGACGATCCTCGCTGGCGTATCCGATGCTGCAGCTCAAGGAACGCCACCGCCGCCGCCGGTCTGGCCTATGGCAAGGGGTCTACCGCCGCACACCGGCTGGTTTGTAGCCCTTCTGATATTCACGGTCGCTCTGGGGATCGCCTGGTATTTCCTGAGCCATGATGGCCCCCCGCCTCCGCCTTGCGCCTGAGATGTCTTGGCGAACTACGAACTTAGGTACGTGAGAACGGACCGTCCGTAGGTCCTACCTGCTCCCGATCACCGAGAATGCGGCGCCCTGATGCGATGATCTGGATCACCTCTCGGCTGTCGCATTGCTGGCGCGCGAGGGCTTCGAGGTCGCGCAGGTAGGCGATCACTGGCCGACGAACGTGGGCGTGCTGTCGTAAGACGGGCTCGACCTTGGCGGTGACGTGTTCGGCGAGCGTGTCCCAGAACTCGGGCCCAATCGCAGCCCCATCCAACATTCCGCGCTCACAGCCAACGGGACCTACCGAAACAGTTTCGGTGTGCCCGATCTGGCGGATGAACGGTGCTGCTGAAATTACCTGGGTTAAATCGTGAGCGTAGTGCGAAAGCGCTGCGCGCGCGGGACACTGCTATCGCCCTACGACGATCCTCAGGATCCTAAGAGGTGGCAGCTAAGGCTCCCCCGGCCCGTCTATCCCGACCTCCGTCAGCAGCTCGCGCCCAGCCTGCGTTAGGAACCAGTAGACGGCATGGCGACCGAGCGCCTGTTTACGTCGCGCGACGAGCCCGAGAGCTTCCAAGACGGGCATGACGTTCGGGTATGCGCTCGGTCGAAGTCCCTGAGGATTGATGGCGCAGGCTCTCAAGGCTTCGAGACGTCGCTCCGTCAGAGCTGATGCGGGATTGGACGGCATGACGTCGAGCTACCGCGGTCCAGCAGGGAGAGCCAACTCAATAGCCCGCTGACATCGCAGATACCGTTTTGGACTTTAGCGTGCGGCGGCCTGACGCATGTTAGTGAGGCTGCTACTGGAACTGTGCATCTTCACGACCCTGTGAAGGGAAACCAGTGTGGCTCACTACACGATCGATACCGACGACGATGACCGGTACGTTGAGGGCGACTACAACGAGGGCCTGACATGCCACTCGGCGGCCCGGCACATGGCACTGTCCGCGCTGCCGGACATGGTTCGGGACAGGCTCCCGGCCAGTGACCAAGGCACGTTCCGGGCGATCGTCCGCGACGAGAATGGCATGGAGATCTATACTGCGACGCTCACGCTCGTCGGCGAGTGGAGGATCGCCCCTCCAGCTTCGTAATCCGTGTTGCGCCAGCCAAGCGGCCGTATCCATGTGCTTTGACTGGCTAACCCTTGCGCCGCATGATGGGTCGTCCTGACGAGGGACACCCATCGGTCCGGTTCAGGCTCTTTAACCCCCCGAGCATGAGTCGAACCGGTGGGCCTCGTCCGGCCATCGGATGGCAGGCTGCCTAGTGATCGGGGCGGGCAGCCCGCTTCCATTCAAGCCCATTGCAGGGCTGCCGGGCGGCCAAATCACTACGGATCGCCTAGATTAGCCCCCTGCCCCGAGAAGGCGCATAGGGTCCCATCCCTCTGCGCAATCCTGTGCTCTGGGCCGCGATACGGAGACCGAGATGGCGCTCGAACTCAAGACCGGCAAAGCGCAGAGCGTCACGCCCGAGGACTTCAATGAGCGGGTGAAGCGCCTGCTCGCGGACAAGCCGGAGCCGCGCAAGGCCGCGCCGCGGGGCAAGAACTACAAGGCCAACACGCCGTTTGCGAAGAACTGAAGATCCGCTCCGGAGGCGTACACACCCGCCGGGCGGCCATATCATCACGGCTCGCCTGGCCTTGTGCACATCCCGGCCGCGCCGCGGCGGATAATCCTGAGATAGGCGCAAGCACGGCAGTAGAAAAGCCGTAGTGTGTCTCCGGCGCTTTCGTGGAGCGGTGTTTCATCTGGTTGAGCGGACGCTGGTGATCGCCAAGCTCGACCGGCTGTCGTGTGACGCAGCTTTCCTCCTGAACCTGCAGAAGGCTGGCGTCCGGTTCGTGGCGGCGGACGGGCCAGAGGCCAACGAGCTGGTAGTTGGGATCATGGCCGTGGTCGCCCAGGCCGAGCGCAAGATGATCTTGACCCGGACCAAGGCCGCATTGGTGGCAGCGAAGGCTCGAGGGGTGCGGCTGGGCAAGCCGGAGAACCTGTCGAACCAGGAGGCCGGCCAGATGCGAGGGCGGATGCAGCAGGCCCGGCGAGCTGGGAAACGGTTCAAGGACCTCGCCCCAGTGATTTCCGCCATGCGCGCCGAGGGCGCAGTTTCGCTGCGCCAGATCGCAGCAGCGCTGAACGTACGTGGGATTCCAGCAGCTCGCGGAGGGACGTGGTCAGTCGCGCTAGTGCGGCAGGTTCTGGCAGCGTGTCAGCCTGTCAACACACTGACGTGTTGACAGGTCAGCGTGTCTTAGCGAGGCGTCCTTTGCCTCTTTTAGCGAGAAGGTCGTTGATCGCCTCCATCATTACGTCCTGTGTGGTCATATCGGTGTCGAGGCCCACCAGTTTGATCATCCGGTAGACCTCGGGTTCGACCCACACGGTGATCCCGCGCGCGCCCTGCCGTGTAGCGGGGCGTTTGGTCTTAGTATCTTTGGTAGACCGAGGGGGCGCCGAAACCTGGACCGGAGCAGTCTCAGGAGCATCTTCGAGCTCTACGACCGTGGGAGGCTCATCCCGGCGCCCAGTCGAGACGCTATCGGTAACGGCGGCCCGGAGGCTGAATCGAGGTGCGGCGCTCATCAAGCGGCCTCAATGTTGGCAGGCTGCGAGAGGGCGAGGCCGATCTGATCGGCCGCCCACCGGAACAGATCCTCGATTTCCGTCGCCGCTCGACCTGCAGGTTCAATCTCCTGAGCGGTTCGGCCCGGGATGAAGCCACGTGAATAGCTAACACGCTGATAGACCGCGCCCGAGTAGACGGGAATGCCGCGTTCGTGCAGGCCGGCGCGTGCCTCCTGCAGATCGAACTCTGTCGAGGTGTTGCAGGCGTTGAACACGACCCAAGATGGCTTGCGGGCGATGGTCGTGAGATCGTGGGTCTGCCCGATTGCATCGATATCAAGGATTGAAGCACGGCAGGGGATCAGCACGAGGTCGGACGCCTTGCAGGCCACGAGAGCCGGCCGGTCCGCATGCGGCGCACTGTCGATAATGAGGAGATCGAGGCCGCCGGCCGCAGCTTGGGCCTTTACGTGTTCGAGCTGCTCTGCCGATGTGACAACGGCCTCTGGGTGATCCTTACGACGCTCGGACCATTTCCAAGCGGACGATTGGGGATCGAGGTCTGCGATTGCGACTTGGAGACCTGCGCGATGAGCCGCCACCGCAAGATGCAAAGCCAACGTCGTTTTTCCGGCTCCGCCTTTTTGCGAAACGAGGGCGAGTGTGCGCATTGTGTTGACCTGCTGACGGGCTGACGGATCC
>NZ_VRVA01000015.1:0-88539 GCF_008039945.1 Methylobacterium sp. WL64 | reverse complement strand
TCGCGCTCTCGGCGGTCTCCATCGTGACGGCGGTGCCGGTGAGCGTGGCGTGGGCCAGCAGACGGTTGACCGCGCCTTCGAGGTCGCGGCCGTTGGCCGTGATCGCCCGGGCCACGTAGGTCGCGACGCGCAGCGCCTCGTCGAGGGCCGTGATCTCGACCACGAGGCCGCCGCCCAGGCGCGAGCGCACGCGCTCGTCCAGCGCCTCCAGCTCGGTCGGGGGCCGGTCGGACGCCACGACGACCTGCCGGCCGGCATCGATCAGCGCGTTGATGGTGTGGCCGAATTCCGCCTGGATCGACTTGCCTTGAATGAACTGGACGTCGTCCAGGATCAGCAGATCGATGCCGCGCAGACGCTCCTTGTAGGCGAGGGCCGACTGGGTCTTCAGGGCGTTGACGAAGCCGTACATGAAGCGGTCGGCGGTCAGGTAGATCACCCGGCGGCCGGCCTCGCGGGCGGCATGGCCGATGCCGTGCAGCAGGTGGGTCTTGCCGAGGCCGACGCCGGCATGGAGGTAGAGCGGGTTGTAGAGCGCGCCCTCGCCCTGGTGCCGGGCGACCCGCTCGGCGGCGGCATGGGCCAGCGCGTTCGAGCGGCCGATCACGAAGCTCGCGAAGGTCAGCCGCGCGTCCAGCGGCGTGCCGCTGAGGTCACCGCCCGCATCGGCGGAGCGATGCTCCGACGGCGTGGCGACGGCCGCAACCGGTGTCGGCGTCCCGGTGGCGTGGAGCCGGGCCAGCGGGCCGCTGGCCGGTCCGGCCTTGGGCGCGCCGACGGCGGCCGGACGGACCGGGGCGGCCGTGCCGCGCACGCCGACTTCGATCCGGCCGATCTCCTCGGCCTCGGCCTTGAAGGTGCCGAGCACCCGGTCGAGGTAGTGTGATTCGATCCAGCTCTTGAGGAAGCGCGTCGGCACCGTCAGCCGCGCCGTCCCGGCGGTCACGCCCTCCAGTTCCAGGCGGGCGAACCAGCTGGCGAACACATCCTCGCCCAGCTCGGCGCGCAGCCGACGCTTCACCCGCGCCCAGGCGGGCCCGAAATCCATGTTGCCGCCGCTGCGGCCGCCCTCGTCGTCGCTCGCCACCGTTCCGTCGACACGCATCACTGGCTCTCCCGACGCCGCCGGCGGAAACCCGCAGGCCGCGCGTACGCACGATTTACGCCCTCAGCGTCCCGCATAATCGGGCGGGACAGACTCCGCTGGCGGAGTCAACTCCCCACCAAGGAACTTTTGCCGATTGGAAGAGCCTATCAACAATTACCTACAGTTCCTTTAACAGTGGGACTTGTGGGGACGGCCCAGATTCGCAACTGCAAGTCTTCTGCGACTCAACCGGGTCGCTGGATAGAGTCTTGGCGAATCGGAATGATTCGCTCACGTCCCGAAATCGGCGGTCTTTTCTTGAACACAGTCAGTTTTTGTTAAGCTACACGCCACCCCAAGACTCCGCAACGTGCGAAATTCTGGCCTAGGGTTAACGCTTCGCGACCCGGGCCGGACCAGGCCGGCCGGCGGCGCTCCGGAACGCGGACACGAAAAAGCCCGGCGCGAAGGCCGGGCTCGGTGTCGTCTTACGTGGTGCGGTGGCGGGATTAGGCGGCCAGCGCCTTCACCCGGGCGGCCAGGCGCGAGACCTTCCGCGAGGCGTTGTTCTTGTGAACGATGCCGTGCTGGGCAGCGCGCATCATCTCGGGTTCGGCGGCCCGCAAAGCGGTCAGCGCGTCCTGCTGGTTGCCGGCGGCGATCGCCTCCTCGACCTTGCGGACGAAGGTGCGCATGCGCGAGCGGCGCGAGCGGTTGACCGCCGTGCGCTTCTCGATCTTGCGGGTCATTTTCTTGGCCGAAGCGGTGTTGGCCATGGAGTCCTCGTTCTCTTCGTCGGGCGATGCCGACGGGCCGGCTCAGCCGGGAATCGGTCGTCGCATCAGGTTGTCAGGCGATGGCCGCGTAACGGCGCACGCAAAAGCGCGTCGTTCCGGCGAAGTGGCCTCTATAGTTAGCGCGATGCGGCGCGTCAACGCGGAAGATCCCGGAGCGAGCCGGCCGGGCCGCGCGTCCTAGATCTTGACATTTTTCCTATGTTCCTGCTTTGTTCTTGCGGCCGTAACAGGGCGGCGGGGCGGGGCCACCATGCGTGACGAATCTCAAGCGCACAGCGAAGCAATCATTCTGCGTCACGTTCTGGCTCGCCTCACCCTTGAGACGAAGCTGATGCGCCTGCAGCGGCAGCTCCAGGCCAAAAATTGGGAGACCCAGCCGCGCGCGCCAGCGGGACAGCCGAACGGCGGCGAGTGGATGCCGGCCCCCGGCGGTGGCCAGTGGGCCTCGCTCCACGGGGATCGACCCGGCGGACCGTCCCGACAGGATCCACCCGCGCTCACGGACAGCACGACGCTCGAGGATGGGACGCGCATCCTCTCGATCCGCGTACATGCCGGGCGAAAATCCTTCGATGAACGACACACCGTCACGGCGCCGGATGGCGAGAGCCGGATCTTCGAGACATCCGGCGAAACCCCGACGATTCGAGATGGCAATACGGGTGAAGTTCTGTCGCGGACCACCTTCGCGCCGACAGGTCTCGTCGCTGAACCGTTTGCTCAACCTGCCCTGGCCCCTGCCCTACCTCTGATTGCCGCCCCAATCATCGCAACCTTCGAGCTTGGGTTGCAACTCCTGACGTATCTCTCTGCCCGGGAGGACGGGTACGGCACCGCACTGGGGCTTACAACGCAAGAATATAAAACCGGGGACGATCCGCAAATGAGTATGCCAATCTGGATTGGCCGGCTCAGACAATCTCAATTGGACGAAGCTTGTCCAAGAAATGGGGAAGTGCAAGCGATCGTGGACGAGGTAACTGCGCGTGTGACAGCGCAAGGCGGATACGCAAACGCGACGCAGTTGGGTACAAAGATTCACGTCAAGATCGCGCAGATTATCAATGAAAAGAAAGACCCAAATTTTGTTGCAGAACTAATTCTAGCCGAACGGAATGCAAATCAAAATTTTATCCTATCTGGCAGTAAAAGATCCGACGTATTCGAAAGAGCTCGCATCGATACTGCATGTATCTACGATCCAAAAACCGGCCGAAGGGGATGGACCCCTCGACAAGCCGTCGACACAATCAAGGCGGCAAAACGCAAATTTCCCGAAGACGTGCGATTTATCATGATACAGGTGAGACCCAGGAAATGGCCACATTGATTCTTACACCGGCACAGCAAATCCGAGATTTGTCTGCTCCGCTGGTAGATCGAAATCAGGATGTCGTTCTAACTGGCGGCAAATTTATATGCCTTCAAAGTGTTGGTCATATCGCTAGGCAGATACGGATACATAACCGACCAAGCCGTGGATACTTCACACTCGAATGGCGACTAACGGAGTTGTATATCCGGGGGGACAAATTCGATTTCGGAGGCTATGGTCGATCGATCGGCTTGATTGGTCGATCCCGTCGGTTCAAACCCGCCGGTCAGGACGGAGTCTGGTATTGGGACGACCCGATGATCAGTGGCGATTTCGTCGAGCAAATTGAGACGGAAGTTCTGCCCCTTCTCAGATCCTTAGACTCGATCGAGAAAATCGTGACCTTCATCCTATCCCGAGAATCAAGAGGCTACAGTTTTCACAAAGATCATATCTGGATGTGTTTCACGCAGGCAGCTCTTGGCGAGTTTGCAAGTGCAAGAATTCATTGGAAGTTGATCGCTCCGAGCTTTAAAGAACAACATGAAAAGCAAACAGCAATCGATGGCGAACCGATGTCAGACTATTTTCGCAGCGGCCTCGCCGTGGGGGACGCTTTGAAAGAGCGCGATCATATGGCCTTGGCAAAGCTTCTTTGGGAGAACGAGCGCACCGAAGCAGACCGGTTCAAGCTCGGTCGCCACTGGCAGCCGACAGCGTTTCCATTTCAGAAAGCTGCCACACCCGCTACGGTCGCCGGCGGACCGGATCAACAATGATCGCCGCCTGAGGGACAGGTATCAATTCGAGCGCGTCGACGGCGGCCACAATCCGAACAGCAAAAGGATAAGCGCGATAGAGGGATCAGCAGCCAGATAGTCGCGGCAACCCGGAGTTGGCCAAAGTCTCCAGTGTCGTCCACGGACCCGCATCGACTCGCGGGGGAGGGGAAGCGCATGGAAAAGCATACAATCTTCGACGCGCTAAAAGCCTTAGGCGGCAAATAGTGCATTCCGACTTGCGAGGGATCGGCCGGATACGATCAGGGTCGATGCGAACTCTGTACAGATTGCGGCTCGAAATAGGGTGCTTCGATGACAATCACGTCGAGGCATCGAAATTCAAAGGAACAGGAGGCATTGATGGAGGACATGGTTATCTGTTGAAGATATTGGCCGCGAATCCGATGGATTAGATTTCGGCTCTGCGATAGCGCTATGTCGCAAAGCAACGGCGGCGCATAACACTTGACAGCAAACGATCACTCCGGCCAGCGCAAAGCCGCCGCCGCCGCAAGCGTCCCGACCACGGCGGCGATCAGGGTCAGCGCCGTTAGCACCGCGAGCGGCACGAGGAACGGCACCGTGCCCCCCGTCGCCGCCTGGGCGGCCGAGACGCCGAAGATCAGGCTCGGGATCATCAGCGGCAGGACCAGGACCGCGAGAATCAGCCCGCCCCGGCGGATCGAGGCCGTCAGCGCCGCCCCGACCGCGCCGATGAAGCTGAGTGCCGGGGTTCCGGCGAGCAGCGTCAGCGCGGTGGCGCCCATGGCGGTGCCGTCGAGGGCGACGAGCAGGCCGAAGAGCGGCGATGCCAGCGCCAAGGGCAGTCCCGTCGTCAGCCAGTGCGCCGTGACCTTGGCGAGCACCACGCCTTCGAGGGGCACCGGGGCGGCGGTCATCAGGTCGAGGGATCCGTCCTCCTCGTCGGCCTGGAACAAGCGATCGAGGCCGATCAGGGTCGAGAGCACCGCGGCGAGCCACAGGATGGCCGGGCCGATCCGCGACAGCAGGTTGAGATCGGGTCCGAGCGCGAACGGCACCAGGGCGACGATCATCAGGAAGAACACCAGCGACAGGGCGCCGGAGCCGCCGACGCGGCCGGCGAGCCGCAGGTCGCGGGCGATCAGCGCGAGGATGGCACGGGTCACGCCCAATCCTCCGCGGGCTCGGGCTCCGGCCCGGTCCCGGGCTCGATGCGCAACTCCGCCGCCCCGTCGAGGCCCAGCGGCTGGTGGGTGGCGGCGATCACCAGGCCGCCGCCCGCCCGGTGGGCCGCCATCAGGCCAGCGAGGAGGGCCTGCGAGCCGGTATCGAGGGCCGCGGTCGGCTCGTCCAGGAGCCAGAGCGGGCGCGCGCAGACCAGCAGCCGCGCCAGGGCCACGCGCCGCCGCTGGCCGGCCGACAGATAGCCGACCGGCAAATCGTGGGCGTGGCCGAGGCCGAGCCGGTCCAGGGCCTCCCGGGGCGACAGGCGCGGAGCGCCGAGGAGGCTCTGCGCGAAGCGCAGATTCTCGCCGGCCGACAGCGAACTCTTGAGGCCGTCGCGGTGGCCGATTGCATGGAGGCATTCGGGCAGGCTCGCCTCGCCGACCTCGGACAAGGCGATGCGCCCGGCATCGGGCCGCAGCCGGCCCGTCAGGATGGCGAGCAGGCTCGACTTGCCCGCGCCGTTCCGCCCGGTCACCGCCAGGGCGTCGCCGGGCCCGAGGGCGAAGGTCAGGCCGGAGAAGATCCGCCGGCCGGAACGGCGGCAGGCGAGATTGTCGACGCTGAGCCGCACCCGGTACCCCGCCCTCTCCCGCCGGCAGGCGGCCAGACCGATCCGCGCCGCCCCGCGGACGGGAACGGACACCCGGCGCCTCCATGCCCGATTGCGGCGCATAACGGAACCGTGCCGGGACGGGCCGGCTTTTTCACCGGTTGCGGAGGCTTTCATGAACGAGGCGGAACACCCGAGCGAGGCGGACGTCGCCGCGACGGCCGATGCGCGGGAGGGCCGGGCCCTGGTCGAGGCCCGCGTGGCCCTCTGTACCCCGGAGGAGCAGGCGGCGTTCTGGGAGGCGGTCGGGCGCTGCTTCGGCGGCGGCAAACCGCCCGACATGCAAGTCGACGCCTGATCAGCTGCCCAGGTCAGGCCCCTTTCTGAGGTCCTTTTCGTGTCAGCGCCCGCAACGCGCCCCGGAAGGTGCGCACGTCCTGCTCGGTCAAGCCCATGCGGTGGAGCATGTCGCGCATGTTGCGGGCGATGATGTCGCGCTTCTCGGGCGGGTAGAACCGGGCTCCGTCGAGGGCCGCCTCCAGGCTCCCGAACAGGGATATCAGGGCCTCGCGGCTCGCCGGCGACGACAGCAGCTCGCCCGAGAACGGCAGCACAGCCCGGCCGCTGGCCTGCCGCCAGGCGTAGCCGACCAGCAGCACCGCCTGAGCCAGGTTCAGCGACGGGAAGTCCGGCGAGACCGGGAAGGTGATGATGGCGTCGGCCAACGACACCTCGTCGTTCATCAACCCGACCCGCTCGCGGCCGAACATCACCGCGACGCGCTGCCCCTGCCGGGCGACCACCTCGCCCATCGCGTCCTCAGGCGCGAAGACCCGCTTCATCTGACCGCGCTCCCGCGCCGTGGTGGCGAGCACGTAATGCAGATCGCCGATCGCCTCGGCGACGCTGGCATGGATCGTCGCCCGGTCGAGCACGTGGGTCGCCCCCGAGGCCGCCTCGCGCACGCCCTTCTTGGGCCAGCCGTTCTTCGGGTTGACTAGGCGCAGCTCCGACAGGCCGAAATTGGCCATGGCCCGGGCGGTCATCCCGATATTCTCGGCGAGCTGCGGCTCCACCAGGATCACCACCGGGGCGATTCCGGGCGGCACCTCGGTGAGCTTGGCCGGTGCCTGGTCCTGCGGGTCTTGGGTCGTCATGCCGGCCCTCTGGCACAGCCGGCGACCGCCCGTCGAGGGCCGGGTGACGATGCCGCCCGGATGACAGCCCGCGCCTTCCGCTGCCGGAAGGGCCGCGCTATGTCGCCGGGGCGAAACGTACCCAATCGACGGTTGGGCAGGCGACCGCACGGCCCTTGCATGCCGTGCGCGGGGACAACGCGAGAAGGCATCGGTCCATGGCGAAGATCAAGGTAGCGAACCCCGTCGTTGAACTCGACGGCGACGAGATGACCCGGATCATCTGGGCCGAGATCAAGAACAAGCTCATCCATCCCTATCTCGACGTCGACCTCGAATATTACGACCTCGGCGTGGAGCACCGCGACGCCACCGGCGACAAGGTCACGGTCGATGCCGCCGAGGCGATCAAGCGCCACGGCGTCGGCGTGAAGTGCGCCACCATCACCCCCGACGAGCAGCGGGTGCAGGAATTCGGCCTCAAGGAGATGTGGCGGTCGCCCAACGGCACGATCCGCAACATCCTGGGCGGCGTGATCTTCCGCGAGCCCATCATCTGCAAGAACGTCCCGCGCCTCGTGCCCGGCTGGACCCAGCCCTTCGTGATCGGCCGCCACGCCTACGGCGACCAGTACCGCGCCACCGACTTCAAGGTGCCCGGCAAGGGGCGCCTGACCATCAAGTTCGAGGGCGACGACGGCACCGTCATCGAGAAGGAGGTGTTCAAGTTCCCGGACGCCGGCGTCGCGATGTCGATGTACAACCTGGACCAGTCGATCATCGACTTCGCCCGCGCCTCGCTGAACTACGGCCTCGCCCGCAAGTACCCGGTCTACCTGTCGACCAAGAACACCATCCTCAAGGCCTATGACGGCCGGTTCAAGGACCTGTTCCAGAAGGTCTACGAGGAGGAGTTCGAGGCCAAGTTCAAGCCGCTCGGGATCACCTACGAGCACCGCCTGATCGACGACATGGTCGCCTCGTGCCTGAAGTGGTCCGGCGGCTACGTCTGGGCGTGCAAGAACTACGACGGCGACGTGCAGTCGGACACCGCCGCGCAAGGCTTCGGCTCGCTCGGCCTGATGACCTCGGTGCTGATGACCCCGGACGGCCAGACCGTCGAGGCAGAGGCCGCCCACGGCACGGTCACGCGGCACTTCCGCGAGCACCAAAAGGGCCGCGAGACCTCGACCAACTCGATCGCCTCGATCTTCGCCTGGACCCGTGGCCTGTCGCACCGCGCCAAGCTCGACGGCAACGACGACCTCGCCAAGTTCTCGGCGACCCTCGAGAAGGTCTGCGTCGACACCGTCGAGGCCGGGCATATGACCAAGGACCTCGCGCTCCTGGTCGGACCCGATCAGAAGTGGCTCTCCACCACGGGCTTCCTCGACAAGGTCGATCAGAACCTGAAGACCGCGATGGGCGTCTGACAGGTCCATTCCTGTCGGAATCCGAACGGCGGGCGCCCCGAGGCGTCCGCCGTTCTTGTTTAAGGTCGCCGTCGGCCGCCGGAGGGCGGTACGCGGTTCGTCCGGGTCAGGCCTCAGCCTGTCCATCCCCCCCGCAGCTCTGGGCCAGCGCCCGGCCGACCTCGATCAGCAGCAGGTCGATCGCGGCTCGCATCAGCGGATCGCCGACCGAATCGATCAGGTCGCGCACCGAGAGGCACTGCGCCGCGAGGGTGTCCAGGTGGCTATCGTTCATGGCGTTGGTTCTCATCAGGCGGCCAGGTAGGCTGGCTCGGACACGAGGACGGAGCGGCTGTCGCCGTGGACCGTGCGAAGGCGCGCCAGGGTGCGGGCGTCGAAAGCGGCGGTCGCCGCCATGATGTCCTCGCCGCCGATCTGGACCGGAAGGCCCAGCGGCTGGGCGCGGAAATGCAGCTGGATGACGTGGATCATGTACAGGGTCGGCATCTGCAGCAGCAGGCCGGTGAGCCCGTGCGCCATGCCCCATTCCACGATGCCGGTGAGCAGGGCGATCGAGACCGGGTTGACCACACGGCCCCGGGCGCGGTGCGAGCGGGCGACGCCCTGCCGGGTCCATTCCCAGAGGTGCGGGCCGGCGGGACGCGCGCCCTTGCAGAGTTCCGGGTAGACGTCGGAGAGGAGGTGCGGGCGCGTGGTCGGCAGGAGGCGGCTGTAGCCGATGATGGTATCGCCCTCCATGGCCAGGAAGTGCACCGCGTGCGGCGTATCGAACTGGTCGATCTCGCGTCCGTCCGGACGGGCCAGGTCGGTCCAGCCCTTCTCCTCGACGAAGATTTGGTGCCGCAGGCGCCAAGCCTGCTCCATCGCGTCGCCGTAGCGACAGGCGTTGGCGGGGGTGACCACATGGATCATGAAACAACCTCACGTCTCGATGCCGTGAGTGTTCCGCGTTCGGGCTCGGGTGTGTACTACGTAAAACCGTAGGGTTACGTGTATCGCCCAGCGCCGATGCAACCGTGGATTTGACGCCGGATCGCGGACCCAGCGGGTGACGCGCTCAGGTGATGAGGCCGGCCCGCAACGCCTGCGCCACGGTGTGCGCCTTGTTGACCGTGTCGAGCTTCGTGCGCGCCGAGCGCAGATGATAATCGACGCCCGAGGCGGTGATGCCCATCACCATCCCGATCTCCGCGTCGGTCTTGCCTTCGGCGGCCCATTGCAGGGTCTCGCGCTCCCGCGGCGACAGGCGCACCGGCTCGCTTGCGCTGGGACGGCTGTTCATCAGGAGCAGTTGCCCGACCGCGTAGGTCGCCACCAGATTGACCGCGATGCGGTCTGCCGCCTCGATCTCGATCGCCGCGCCGGAAAAGCTGATCCCGCCCGGTTCGCCGTCGAGGGTCACGAAGGGGATCGTCAGGCCGGCCCGGATACCGAACTCCGTGGCCTCGTCCATGACGCGGCCGCCGACTGGCGTCTCGGCCTGTACGGCATTCCATTCGAACGGGACGGCGCTGGTGCAGAGCCGGCGAACCGTCGGGTCGTGCAGGGCGTAGCCCCGGGAGACGTAACGACGGGCCCATTCCTCCGGCATCGTGCTCGCGAGGACGAAGCCGCCGTGGCGCCGCGGCGGCAGCCCGGGTTCCGGCACGATGCCGGCCATCACGTAGGAAACCCCATATCCGCGGAAGGCGCCCACGAGCAGATGGGCGATCTCGTCCGGCGTCGCCGCGCGGTCGAGATCGCGTAAGAGGTTGAACGTCCTGTCCAAATGCTTCGCTTGCGGCATGCTCGCCCCGGATTTTACACGTAGCGCGACAAATCGCAGACCACCACAACCTGAGGATGGCATCTTGAACGCTTCGGCGATAGGTTGTGACCGAAATCTGTCCCGCGGCCGGGGTCGCCTCCGGCACCGATGTGCGAAGCGGATCGAGTGCGAGTTTCGTGTCCATGATCGACGATGAGACTTCTCCGACGACGCGCTCACTTCTGGAGCGCATCGCCGCCACGCTCGACGTGCCGGCGTCCTACTTCTTCCGCGTCGATTGCATGCCGGCCGATCCGTCGGGGGTCAGTGCGGCGCAGTGCGACGAGGTCACGTCGCTGTTCCGGGCCATCAAGTCACCCGCCCGCCGCGACGCCGTGATGCGGCTGCTCCGCGAGATGGCCAGCGACAGCTAGGGCGCTCTTCGACGGAGGGCAGATCTGACGGGCCGCAGCGATCGTTTGGAATCAGAGGCTCGACGTCGATCCGAGGCGATGCGCTTTCGGGCGGCTCCGGGCGGCCCTGGTTTCCGAGGGCCGGTCATCGCCCCAGAGATGCATGCGATCCAATGCGGCCGATGCCGTCGTTTTCGACCCGGCGCCTATCCGATGCTCCGATCCCCACCACCGGGCGTCGGCGGTCACCGCCGGTGTCGCCCGCGCTGCTGCGCCGCCAAGACATCGCCGCAGCGGCTGAGAAGAAGATCCGGTAGGACGGCCGTTCCGACGCTCAGGATGCCACCAACAAGGCGGCTCCGGCCACGCCGGACAGGACCAGCCGCAGGCGGCCGAGCCAGAGCGGCACGAGGCCGCGTCGGGGCAGATCCTGATCGATCAGGCCCCAGGCCAGGACGAGGACGCCGAGCACGCGCAAGTCCCAGGGGGCCGGCGCCGCCATCGCGGCCCAGGCCACCAGCGACGGCACGATCGCGACGACATAATCCCCGTTGCCGGAGTTGCGGGCTGCGGCCGCGCCCCAGCGGATGCCGCCCAGGAACGACGCGATCACCGCGCCATACGCCGACAGGATCGTCCGAGGCGACAGACCGATGCTGCTCAAGCCGCCGTCCGAGCCCGAGACTGCGAGCGCCGCGAAGCCCAGGAACGGGATGAGGCCGGCCACGCCGAGCACGAGCGCGCTCATCGGGACAGGGTTCCGGTGCGCCATCCATCCTCCGAGCCGCCGCACGGGCGGCCGCCACGCCGTATTTACGCGGGCGGGTATCGCCCGACCCGAGCGTTCACGCATCGCGTGAGACCGGTCAAGCTGGGATCAGGGCGGCAAAACACAGCAGGCGTCCGCCGGTTCTCGGACCACGCGTCCGGACCCTGAAACGCCCCACGCCGCGCCGCGGGACACACGGCTCGGGCGAGACTGTGGGTGCACGCACGGCGCGACGCGCCGGACGCGCCTCAACCCCGCGAAAGCACGCGCGGAAAGGGCAGTCTCGTTCATCGAGCGGGGGTGGATCGATGCGGCCACACGCAGTTATTCCGGGGCGCCGCAGGCGAGCCCGGAATGACGGGGCGGGTTATCAGGTATGGGGTATCGATCCTCAGGAACTGAATCGTCCAACCCATGTGGTCCGTAGACACACGGGCACGGAAGCGCATCGCCTCCCGCATCACCATCGAAGCCGAAAGCCGATGGCCCTCGGCCGGGAGGAGGTTCGCGCGGCCGCTACGACTTGCGGGCCGGAGCGGTGAAGCCGTTCGGGCTCGGGGTCGGGGCACCCAGGAGCGACATCGGCGCGGTGATGCCGTCCTTCGCGGCGGGCGGCTCGTTGACGGCGGGATCGAGCTTGCGCGGCTTGAATGTCGCCGCGAGGCTCTTGGCGCTGGCCAGGTCGGTGGGGCTGAGCTTGTTCGCCACGTCGTCGCGCTTCTTAGCCGCGTCGTCGTCGCCCTGTGCGGCGGCGGCCGAGAACCATGCGTAGGACTGCACCAGATCCTGCGTCAGGCCGAGGCCGCGGGCGTAGAGCACCGCCAGGTTGTACTGGCTGTCGCGCACGCCGAACTCGGCGCCCTGTCGGAACCACGAGGCCGCCGAGGCGAAATCGGGCTTGCCGTTGGCGGCGGGGTTTTCAGCGTAGAGCACCGCCAGATTGTGCATCGAGCGGGCATGGCCCTGCTCGGCGGCCCGGCCGTACCAGAGCTTCGCCTTGTCGAGGTCCCGGACCACGCCGGATCCCTTCTCATAGTGACCGGCAAGCTTGTACTCGGCCGGGGCATAACCGGCCCCTGCCAGCTTCTCGAACAGCTTCGCGGCCACCGAGAGGTCGCGGGGCATGCCGCGGCCGTCCGCTTCGCGCGCTGCCAGATCCCAGATCGCCGTCCCGTCGCCGTCCAGCGCCGCCTGCTTCACCTTGGCGAGGGCCGGCGGAACCGTGCCCAGATCCGCCTGCAGGGTGTTCATGCCCGAGACCTGCGGCACAGCAGCCCGGACGGCGGCCGCCCGCGCCTCTGCGGGAAGCGGCGTCGGCAGGGCCTGCGTGGTCACCGGGTCGGCCACCGGCGGCTTCTGCGCCGGAGCCTCTGCGGCGGTCTCCGGGCGGACGTCCCGGGCGGGCTCGGCCCGGCTCGGGGCGACCTGCGAGGTCTGGACCGTGCGCGGTGCCTCGTCGGGGGCACGCATGCTGATTGCCTGGAGCGCGCCCAGAGCCAGCACGATGGCGGCGAGGCCGAGCAGGAGGGGCCGCCGCCGGCGGTTGATCTCCGCCCGCAACCGGCTGAGTCGGCTCTCACCCGCGGCTTCCGGCTCGCTCTCGGCCATGCGGGCGCGCAGGTCCCGGCGGTCGGCCGGCGCCTCGGCGGCGAGTTCAGCCTGGGCAGCCTGGGCGGCGCGACGGGCGGCCGCGATGAAGCTGGTCTTGATGTCGGCTTCGCCGCCGGCCTCCGGAACCGGGCGGCCGCGCGCCGGATCGGCCGAACGCTCCCGCGCCGGCCGGCGGATGGCGGTGTCACGGACCGCGCGCGGCTCCCGGCCCGGACGGCCGCTGCCGGGTTCCAGCAGGTCGTCGGCCAAGCGCGACGCGTCGGATGCCGCGACCCGCGCCTCCGGGCTGGTTGAGGTCAGGAGCCGCTCGTCCAGCGACGGTGGGCGCGCGGCGGTCGAATCGGCTGGGCCGAGCCGGTTGACGAGGCGCTCCAGGGCGGACTGGACGCCCTCCAGGGTGGCGCCGAGCCGCTGGTCCGAGGCGATCTGCCGGGCCTGCATGTCGGCCAGGCTCGCCCGCAGGAGGCCGATCTCGCCGAGCTCGGCGCTCGGCAGGCCGGAGCCCTTGAGGGTCTGGGCCACGGCGTTGCGCGCGGCGCGCTCGACGACGGCCTCGCTCGGCGCCGATTCGCGCAGGGCCGCAACCTGCTGCAGCAGGTCGTCCATGGTGCGCTCGAGGCCTGCCAGGGCCGGATCGCCGCTACGGGGGGCATCGAGCCGGCCCGCGAGCGAGACGACCTGCTTCTCCAGGGCGTCGAGGCCCTCGTTCTCCGGGCGGCTGCCGACCTGATCGACCTTCTCGGCGAGGCTGCGCAGCATCGCGTGGATCGAGGCCATGTCGCCGGCCTGAGCCGGATCGGACGCTTCGGCGCGGTCGTACCGCTGATCGCGGGTGTAGAGGCCGTCGACCTTGTCGGCCAGCGTCTGGATCTGCTCGGCGATGGCGGCCGGGGCGCCGGTGCGGACATCGCTGCGGATCTCCTCCAGCAGCGGGCGCAGGCTGGCCTCGCTGCCGATGCGCTGGAGCTGCGCGATCTGTGCGCTCACGGCCTGTAGGCTGTTGGCCAGACTCTGGATCCGCTCCGGGCCAGCCAGGGCGCCGATCAGGCGGCGGATCTCTTCGAGCTCCGCGAACAGACCCGCCAGCGTGTGGCCGTCCGAACCGGCCTGTCCGGCCGCGGCGACGCTGTCGAGGCGCTCGGCCAGGCGGCGCACGTCGTCGGCCACGCGGGTGTGGACGTTCTCGGCGACCTCCTCGGCCAGCCGCTCGACCTGGGCCCGGACCTGCTCGACCGGCGCCGCGATCGCGGCGAGGTCGGTGCCGACCTGCGCCCGCTCGATGCCGTGCGCGAGCGAGGTCACGGCCTGCTCAAGCGCCCCGACATCGCGGCTGGTCGCCAGCTGATTGATCGCCTCGCGCAGACGCACGGTCTCGCGCTGCAGCTCGGACACGGCGGCGGACGGCGCCGCCATATCCTCGACGCGCGCCTCGAGGCGGCGGGCGAGGTCCATCCGCATGCTCGCCACGACGCCGCCATCGGACCGGCCTGCGGCGAGCGCGCGCTCACCGACGCCCTCCGACAGCTCGCGCTGGCGCTGGCGGATATCCTGGACGGCGTTGCGGATCTCGACCGCATCCGGCCGGCCGCGGCGGCCGGCGGGGCGCCCGGAGGCCATCTGCTCGCCGAGCTGCGACATCCGCCGCTCGATGTCGCCGAGACGCTCGGTCACCTGCTGGACCGGCGCCGCTGTAAGGGCGCGCTCGATCCGGGTCTCGATCTCGGCCAGGCGCCGGGTCTCGGCCTCCTGGGTCAGGCGCCGCTCCTCGTCCAGGGTCCGGTTCAGTCCGTCGATCCGGCTCATCAGGGCGGCGAAGCCCTGGCCATAGGAATCTGGGCTTGGCTCCTGGCGGGTCTCGGACGTCCGCTCGAACCGGGAGCCGCCCGGCTGATCCATGATATCCGCCTGCCGGTCGCTCTCGAGCCGGCTGTCCGGGCGCGCGGTCTGCTCGGCCCGCTGCTGGCGGCGGCGCTGCCGGCGGTTGCCCTGCAGGCCCTGCTGCTGCGGCACCACCGAGGCGATCCAGGTCTCGAGCGGGACACCCGCCCGCGCCGCGACGTCCCGGGCGGCGTCAAGCACCTCCGGGTCGAAACTGTCGAGCTGCGGCATGGCGTTGCGGGTCATCGGAGGCCTGTCGTCGGCAGCGTTCGGCGTTGATCCTGTTCGCGGGGCGGGACCGAGAGACGGTATCCACGGAACGCGGGCGCCGGATCGTTCGGGGCGACCTTTAACTTTCTTGGTAAACACACGGTTAAGGCGAGGCCGGCCCAGTAATCTTCGGCGCTGACGTGCAAGCCCCTGACACTTCCCGCGCACGCGACCGCAGAACCGTTGCTCCGGAGCCGGGGGCGCGCTTAGATGCTGGCAAACGGGCGGGCCGATGTCGGCGATCAGCCCGGCGAGGGGGAATCAGGTCATGCCGCACTATCGCGCCCCGGTCGACGACACGCTGTTCCTGCTGAACGACGTCTTGGGCTTCCATAGCCGGGACAACCTGGCCGGATTCGCAGACGCCTCCCCGGACGTGGTCGAGGCGGTGCTGCGCGAGGGCGCGAAGCTCGCCGAGGAGGTGCTGGCTCCGGTCAACCGGGTGGGCGACCTCGAGGGCTGCCGCCGCGAGCCCGACGGCAGCGTGCGCACGCCGACCGGCTTCAAGGCCGCCTACGATGCCTACGCGAAGGGCGGCTGGATGGGCCTCGCAGTCCCGGAGGCGTTCGGCGGCCAGGGCCTGCCGCACACCGTCAACACGGCGATGCAGGAATTCGCCTCGGGGGCGAACCTGGCGCTGGGGATGTATCCGGGGCTGACGCAGGGCGCGATGGCCGCGCTCCTGGTCCACGGCACCGAGGCACAGAAGGCGCTCTACCTGCCCAAGATGGTCGAGGGCGCCTGGACCGGCACCATGAACCTGACGGAGCCGCATTGCGGCACGGATCTCGGCCTGCTCAAGACCAAGGCGGTGCCGAACGGCGACGGCTCCTACAGCCTCACCGGCACCAAGATCTTCATCTCGGCGGGGGAGCACGACCTCGCGGAGAACATCGTCCACCTGGTCATCGCCCGGATCGAGGGTGCGCCGGCCGGGACCAAGGGCATCTCCCTGTTCGTGGTCCCGAAGGTGCTGGTGAACCCTGACGGGTCGCTCGGCGCCCGCAACGGCGTGTCCTGCGGCTCCCTCGAGCACAAGATGGGCATCCACGGGAACAGTACCTGCGTGATGAACTACGACGGCGCCACGGGTTGGCTGGTCGGGCAGGAGAACCGCGGCCTGAACGCCATGTTCGTGATGATGAACGAGGCGCGGCTCGCGGTCGGCGTCCAGGGGCTGGGCCAGTCCGAGGTCGCCTACCAGAACGCCGTCGCCTACGCGAAGGACCGGCTCCAGGGCCGGGCGCTGACCGGCGCCAAGGCCCCCGACAAGGCCGCCGACCCGATCCTGGTCCACCCGGATGTCCGCCGCACCCTGATGCAGATCCGCGCCTTCAACGAAGCCGCGCGCGCCCTCATGCTATGGACGGCCCTCCAGGCCGACATCCTGCACCGGTCCGAGGATGCCAAGGAGCGCCAGACGGCCGACGACCATCTCGGCCTGCTCACCCCCGTGGTGAAGGGTGTGCTCACCGATCGGGGCTTCGCCAACGCGGTTGAGGCGCAGCAGCTGTTCGGCGGTCACGGCTATATTGAGGAGTGGGGCATGTCGCAGTTCGTGCGCGATGCCCGCATCGCCATGATCTACGAGGGCGCCAACGGGATCCAGGCCATGGACCTGATCGGCCGCAAGCTGCCCAAGGACGGCGGCCGGGCGATGATGACGTTCCTGGGCGAGGTTCAGACCTTCCTGAAGGACCATGCTGAGGATCCCGCGATGGCGCCGTTCACCCAGCCGCTCCAGGCCGGGCTGAACGACCTGCAGGGCGCCGTCATGTGGCTGATGCAGAACGCCTTCTCGAAGCCCGACAATGCCGGCGCCGGCGCGACGGACTTCATGCACCTCTTCGGCCTCGTGGCTTTGGGCTACATGTGGGCGCGGATCGCCAAGTCGGCGCTCGCCAAGCAGGCGGAAGACGCCTCCCCCTGCTGGGCGGCCAAGCTCGCCACCGGCCGGTTCTTCATGGAGCGCATGCTGCCGGAGACTGCCTTGCGCCTGGTGCGGATCAAGGCGGGCTCGGAGTCCACGATGGCGCTGGCGGACGAGGTTTTTTAGGCGCCCGCCGATGGCCGGCTCAAAAGCCGGCTGTCACGCGTGGCAAAACTCCACGGACGGTCGCGAGCGGCGCGGTTTCGCAAGATCCTGCCACGAAGCGACCACTTCGCGACCGTCCTTCCGGGTGCCGTTGTGGCAACGCGACGGCGTCAAAGGCCGAGTTCAGCCTGTGAGCCGAGACGAACCAGCCGGATCGACGGCGCATCCGGTAAGCGATGGAGCAGCACGAAATCCGGTTTGATGTGGCAATCGCGATGATCGCGCCAATTGCCGACCGGAGTGGGATCGCGATAACGGGCGTCCAGCGTCTGATCGACCATCAAAGCATCGATTACGGGCGACAGATCTGCAACTCGCGTTGCGCGATAACGCCCCTTCATCTCGCGCCTGTAGTCCCGCCTGAACTGGCCGGTGCATTCCATCGTCCGCATCGAGGTCGGCCATTGATGCGGCCACGCTGTCGAACCGAACCAAGCCGCCCCGCCGCGCTTTCTCCATGGCGGCAAGGGTCGTCAGGTTCGGAATGAGCGGCTCGAAGGGCAGAGCCTTGTCGCGCGCGACACGGACCAGCATCAGCCGGAAGGCATCGGCACCGTCAGGCCTATCGTAGCCGGGACCGCAGCTGCCTCTTCCTCCGTGGCTGAGCCGATACTGGCCGGGATCAGCGTGTCAGCCATGGGGTCGACCTCCTGCCCGCATCACACCGTGATGCCGCGGACGATCCGGCGCCATGACACCTCGACGTGTCTCTGGCCGCTCTCAAGCCCCCAGCGCACCGTCCAGATCCTCTATCAGATCCGCCGGATCCTCCAGGCCGATCGACAGCCGCACCACCTCCGGCCCCGCCCCGGCGGCGGACTTCTGCGCGTCGGTGAGCTGCCGGTGCGTGGTGGAGGCCGGGTGGATCACCAGCGAGCGCGTGTCGCCGATATTGGCCAGGTGCGAGAACAGCTGCAGGTTCGAGACCAGCTTCACCCCGGCCTCGTAGCCGCCCTTCAGGCCGAAGGTGAAGACCGCGCCGGCGCCGTTGGGCGTGTAGCGCTTGGCCAGCGCGTGGTAGCGGTCGGTCTCCAGGCCCGGGTAGCTGACCCAGGACACGGCCTCGTGCTGCGCCAGGTGCTTGGCCACCACCAGGGCGTTGTCGGAATGGCGCTGCATCCGCAGGGGCAGGGTCTCGATGCCGTTCAGGATCAGGAAGGCGTTGAACGGCGAGAGGGCCGGGCCGAGATCGCGCAGGCCGAGCACCCGGCACGCGATGGCGAAGCCGAAATTGCCGAAGGTTTCGGCGAGCACCATGCCGGAATATTCCGGCCGGGGCTGGCTCATCATCGGGTAGCGGGAATCCCCCGCCCACTGGAACGAGCCGCCGTCGACGATCAATCCACCGATCGAATTGCCGTGCCCGCCCAGGAACTTGGTGGCCGAATGCACGACGATGTCGGCCCCGTGCTCGAACGGTCGGATCAGGTACGGCGTCGCCATGGTGTTGTCGACGACCAGCGGGATGTTGTGCTTCTTCGCGACGTCCGAGAGCGCCTTGATGTCGGTGATGACCCCGCCAGGGTTGGCAATCGACTCGCAGAAGATCGCCTTGGTGCGCGGCGTGATCGCCGCCTCGAACGAGGCCGGGTCGTCGTTGTCGGCCCACGCCACCGACCAGCCGAAGTTCTTGTAGGAGTGATTGAACTGGTTGATCGAGCCGCCATACAGCTTGTTCGAGGCGATGAACTCGTCCCCCGGCTGCATCAGCGCGTGCATGGTGAGGAACTCGGCGGCGTGACCCGAGGCCACGGCGAGCGCCGCAGTCCCCCCCTCCAGCGCCGCGATGCGCTCCTCTAGCACGGCGTTCGTCGGGTTGGTGATCCGGGTGTAGATGTTGCCGAAGGCCTGCAGCCCGAACAGTGAGGCCGCGTGATCGACGTCGTCGAACACGAAGCTGGTGGTCTGGTAGATGGGCGTGGCCCGCGCGCCCGTGCTCGCGTCGGGGGCGGCGCCCGCATGGATCGCCAACGTGTTGAAGCCGGGCAGGCGGTCGGTCATCGTCAGGTCTCCTCGCACCGTCTCGCCTGTATGCCCGCGCGGGCGCGGGGCGCAAGGTTCGACGAAGGCCCGGCGGTCGATGCCCCCGCCCCCGTCCGTTCCTAGGCCTCGTGCCTATGCCTCGTGCGCGGCGCCGATATCGACATGGGGCTGTCCGGCATCGACCAGGGCGCGGTCCACGGCCTCGATCGCCAGCAGCGTCCGGGTGAGGTCTTCGGCCATGGAGATCGGGGCCACGTCGATCCCGCCCAATCGCTTGGCGATGGCGTTCCGCTGCCGCGCCAGGGCGCCGCGCGCGCGCTTCAGGTCTTCGACCTCGTCGAGGGTCATCCGCAATCCCTTTCCTGGCCCGGGCCGTTCAGTCGCCGGGCGTCCAGTCGATGGTCGGCCGCTGCGCCAGCATGCGGTCGAAGTAGTTGGCCACCGCCTGAGCCCCATCCGTGTGCATCATCGCGACGGGATGCGCGAGGTAGGCACGGGCGAGATCCATCGGAATCTGGCCGGACTGGAGGGCTTTCAGTACCTCGTCGATGAACGCGTCGTTGGCGTCGTTGAAATCCCCCGACAGCTTCTTGCGGTCGTTGAGCGCCTTGATCGGCATGCGGTGTCCTCTGGTGCGAACGGTAATCGGCGACGAGTGGGTTTGCCGGCGGGCGCGGACATCCTGAGCGGCGAGTCGCGAGATGGACGGCGTGCCTCGACGCGCCGCCCCGATCGAACCTGCGTTGCCGTCAGGCTCGTCCGAGGCGCCGACGGGCCGATCCGACAATTGCGAGCGTGTGATTCCACACTTAAGTAATCACGTGCGCCGGTCGATCGGAGCGGATGTCCGGCGTGGAACGTTTACGATCCATGTCCATCGATCTGATACCCGCCCATAGCGTCGAAGTCATTCCCTGCGCGCGCGATCCGCGCTGCTACCGCTGGGTCATCCGCGCCGGCGGCGGAACCGTCGTGGAACGCTCTCCCTACGCGTTCGTCACGCAGAACGGCGCCCGGATTTCGGGAGAATGCTGGATCCGCGAGCACTTCGCCGACGGCGTGCGCGGCTGAGCGCGGAGCCGCGTCAGGCATCGTCCAGCGCACGACAACGTTCCGGTACGGCCGGCCAACGCGCATCCAAGGATATGCGCGCGGGCGCCACATCGGCCGCAAATGCAAAAAACGCCCGTCGGGCGTTTTGCAAAGATTTGGTTGGGAAGAAAAACTGGAGCGGGCGAAGGGATTCGAACCCTCGACCCCAACCTTGGCAAGGTTGTGCTCTACCCCTGAGCTACACCCGCTCACTAGTGCCTGGCCGCCTGGACTTTCGTGCCGGCGGCCCCCGGCGCGGCTCTCTAAACACCATTCCGCCGGGCGACGCAAGCGTCTCTTTTGCGGTTCCTGTCGATTCACCAATCCGGGTCGGGTGCGAGCCCCTGCCGGATCTCCCGGAGCCGCGCGGCGGTCGCCCGGGTGGTGCCCTCGGGGAGCGCATCCACCGGGAAGAACCCGAAGGCGGCGATCTCGCGGTCGGGGGTCTTGTCCCGCAGCACCGTGAAGGCCGATAGGACGAACACAGCGACGTGGTCCCGGGGCGCCGCCCCGACGTTCCGGTAGAGCCCGTGGAGGCGCAGGGGCGCAGCGGCAGCGATCTCAGCCTCCTCGCGAAATTCACGCTCCATGGCGGCGACCGCAGTCTCGCCACGCTCGACGCCGCCGCCCGGCAGGTGCCAGCCGCTGACGTAGGTGTGCCGGACCAGGGCTACCCGTCCCTGCGTATCGAGGGCGACGCCGCGCACGCCCAGCGTCATGCCCCGGGACGCGAGGGCCCCGAGGTGGAACAGGCGCCGGAGGAGCGGCCGGTCGAGGAGCATGGTGCGCGCGGTCACACGACGTCGAGGGTCATCTCGCCAAGGCCGGCGATCGCCGCGACCATGCGTTCGCCGCGCCGGACCGGGCCGACGCCCGACGGCGTGCCGGTGAAGATCAGGTCGCCGGGCTGTAGGGTGAAGTAGCGCGACAGGTAGGCGACCTGCTCGGCGACCGACCAGATCATGTCGGCGAGGTCGCCCGTCTGGCGGATCGCGCCGTCCACCGAGAGCGTGATCGCGCCCTTGGCCGGATGGCCGATCGCCGAGGCCGGAAACAGCGGACCGATCGGGCCGGAGCCGTCGGCCGCCTTGCCGAGGTCCCAGGGCCGCGACAGCTTCTTGGCCTCGTCCTGAAGGTCGCGCCGGGTCATGTCGAGGCCGATCGCGTAGCCGTAGACCTGGTCGAGGGCGGTCTCGGTCGGGATGTCGCTGCCGCCGCCGGAGAGCGCGGCCACGAGCTCGACCTCGAAATGGTAGTTCTGCGTCTGGGGCGGATAGGTGTGCGGCGTCGGCTCGGCGCCGACGATCTGCAGGGCGTCGGCCGGCTTCATGAAGAAGAACGGCGGCTCCCGGTCCGGGTCGGCGCCCATCTCGCGGGCATGGGCGGCGTAGTTGCGGCCGACGCAGTAGACGCGGCGCACGGGGAACAGGTCGGTGCTGCCGGCGATCGGCAGGGCGATCCGGGGGGGATTCTGGATGACGGAGAGCATCGCGGCCTCTGGGGTGGAGCGTGCTGGAAACCGGGCGCGGGTGCCCCGGGCGTGCAGGAGCGTTGTAAAGCCTGCCGGGGCCCGCGCCATCCCGGCGCTTGCAACCGGCGCCGGCTGGCCTACAAAATTTCAGTGATGACGCCCCCTTCCCTCTCCCACGACACGCTGCTCAGCGCCCTGCGCGACGGGATCGGCGCGCGCCACGTGCTCACGGAGCCCGAGGACCTCGCGCCCTACCTGATCGAGAGCCGCAAGCTGTTCACAGGCGCGGCGCTGGCCGTGCTGCGGCCCGGGAGCACCGAAGAAGTTGCGTTCGCGGTCCGCGCCTGCACCCAGGCGGGCCTCGCCGTGGTGCCGCTGGGCGGCAATACCGGGCTGACCGGGGGCGGCGTCCCGCAGGGCGGCGTGGTCCTGTCGCTGGAACGGATGGCGCGCCTGCGCGCGGTCGATCCGGTCGACGCCACGATCACGGTCGAGGCTGGGATGATCCTCTCGGAAGTTCAGGACGCCGCCGAGCGGGCCGGCCTGCTGTTCCCGCTCTCTTACGCGTCCCGGGGCTCCGCCCGGATCGGCGGGGGCATCGCCACCAATGCCGGCGGCATCGCCGTGCTGGCCTACGGCAACGCCCGGGACCTCGTCCTCGGGCTCGAGGTGGTTCTGGCCGACGGGCGGGTGTGGAACGGGCTGCGGGCGCTTCGGAAGGACAATGCCGGCTATGACCTGAAGCAGCTGTTCATCGGGTCCGAGGGCACGCTGGGGATCGTCACCGCGGCGGTGCTGAAGCTGTTCCCGCGTCCCCGCTCGACCAGCGTCGCCTTCGTCGGGCTGGACTCGTCCCGCGCCGCCCTCGACCTGTTCGTCTTCCTGCGCACGCGGATGGACCGCGACCTCACCGCCTTCGAGTACCTGCCGCCCTTCGCCCTGGAGATCGTGCTGCGGCACGTCCCGGGCACGGTCCGGCCGCTCTCGGGCGATCACGGCGCCTACGCGCTGATCGAGGTGTCGTCCGCGCGGCCCGACGCCGACACGCGGGCCGAACTCGAAGCCGCCCTCGGGGAGGCCCTGGAATCGGGATCGATCGCCGACGCGGCCATCGGGGCGAGCGGCGCCCAGAACGCCGCGCTCTGGGCCCTGCGCGAGGGCGTGCCGGAGGCGCAGACCCGGGAAGGCGCCTCGATCAAGCACGACGTCTCGGTGCCGCTCTCGACGCTGCCCGCGTTCCTGGAGCGGGCGAGCGCGGCCTGCATCGCGGCGATGCCGGGCCTGCGGCCCTGCGGCTTCGGCCATTTCGGCGACGGCAACATCCACTTCAACCTGACGCAGCCGGCCGGGCTGGATCGCGCCGCGTTCCTGGCGGAATGGGGCCGGTTCAACCGCATCGTGCATGACATCGTGCACGAACTCGGCGGCTCGATCGCGGCCGAGCATGGCGTCGGCCTGATCAAGCGCGACGAGCTGGCGCATTACGCCGACCCGGTCGGGCTCGACCTGATGCGCCGGATCAAGGCGGCGCTCGATCCCGAGGATCGGATGAACCCCGGAAAGGTGATCCCGAACCCCGACGGGGCACCGCCGGCAAAGCCCTAGCCGCGCGCCTGCGCGTAAAGCGCCTCGCAGCGGTCGAGCCAGAGGTCGCGGGTGAACAGGCGCGCGACCCGGGCCTGCGGGATCGGGCGCGGGATGGCCAGCGCCGTGCCGATCGCACCGGCCAGCCCGGCCTCGTCCCCGGCCGCCGCGAGGCATCCGGCCTCGCCGACCACCTCCCGGGCCGCGCCCATGGCGAAGCCCGCGACCGGCAGGCCGCAAGCCATCGCCTCGATCGCCACCAGACCGAACGGCTCGTCCCAGCACGGGGTGAACAGGAAGACCGAGGCGCGGCCGATCTCGGCGGCGAGCGCCCGGCCGTCGAGATGGCCGCCGTAGCGGATCGGGCCGCCGAGCTGCGGGGCGATCCGGTCCTCCCAGTAATCCGGCTCTTCGACCGGGCCGTAGAGCGTCAGCGCGATGCCGGCGCGCCGGGCCGCCGCGATCGCGTGGTGGGCGCCCTTGATCGCCGCAAGCCGCCCGGACCAGGCCGCGCTGCCGTCGCCGCGCTCCCGGAACGGCCAGGCCGCGGGGTCGACGCCGTTATGCAGCACCGACACCTCCGGCGGTGCGCCCTCCGGCCACCAGGCCTGCCCCTGCGCCCGCGACGTCACGGTGATCCGGTGACCCGGGCCAGGGCTGTCGTGAACGAACCCGCGCAGGGCGTCGTAGGGCGGCACGTGCAGGGAGGTGACGGTGGGGACCTGCGCGGTCCGCCGGCGCTCCAGGGGCAGCCGGCTCAGGCTGTTGTTGTGCAGCACGTCGAACCCGCCCGCCGCGATGCGGTCGCAGGCGGCGGCGTAGCCGTCATCGACAGAAGCCCGCAGCCCCGGATCGCCGCGATGCTCGAGACCCGGGAAGACGCGCTCGTGGTGCTCCGGGACCACGGCGTCGATCGCGAAGCGCGGATCGCTGTCGCCAGACGCGAACAGCACGACGTCGTGGCCGCGGGCCGCCAGCCCCTCGGCGAGGTGCCAGCTATGGGCCTCCATACCCCCCGTGAAGGGCGGCGCGACCGGGTGGCGGATATGAGCGAGGAGCGCAATCTTCACGCGGTCGCTGCCGCGCCGACCCGGGATTCCAGATACCGGATGACCGACGCCGAGTTTGTGTAGGGCTGGTGGCTCTGCTGCCCGGTCAGGGCGAGGTCGTCGGCGTCGGGCCGGCGCAGGATCCGGATCGGCTGGTCGGGCGTGTCGTCGATCAGGCCCATGACCCGGAACGCGTAGAGCCAGTGGCCCATGGTCCGGTAGCCCCACTTGGCCTCGAACAGCTCGGCGTTGCGCACGACGCTGTCGAGGTGGTGGACCGGGGGCATGTGGTGCGGGTGGTACTGGTGATAGGCCAGCGCGCCCTTGATCCAGGCGATCGGGGTGCCGCTCTGGTCGAGGATCTTGCCGAAATCGGTGTCCTCGCCGCCATAGCCGGCATAGCGCTCGTCGAAGCCGCCGAGCGCCAGGAAGGTGGCCCGCCGGATCGCGAAGTTGAGCGACCAGAAGCAGCGGTAATCGTTGCACATCTCGATGCCGGAAGCCGGCGGTCCGCGACGGTCGGAATGCCGCTCCGCGCTCGCCGCCAAGTCGGCGTAGCGCCAGGCGCCCGCGGTGGCGCGCTCGGGCAGGTGCAGGACCTCGCCCATCAGCAGGCCGTCGAGCTCGGCGAGCCCGCGCGCGTAATCGGCCACGAGGTCGGGGGCCGGGATGCAGTCCACGTCCAGGAAGACGATGCCCTCGCCGGTGGCCGTGCCCACGCCGCGGTTGCGCGCGGCCGCGAGCGGCAGCTCATGTCCGGAAACCCGGATCTGGCGCACCGGAAACGACGTCTCGGGCAGGTCGTAGAGCTCGTCCTGCATCACCGCGACGATGAATTCGGCGGGGGCCTGCGTCTGGCGCTCCAGGCCGCGCAGCACGTTGCGCAGATGCGCCGGCCGGCCCTTGGCCAGGGTCACGACGGAAACGGTGGACATGCGACAGTCGGGCTCCGGGGGGATGATGGACGGGGTGGCGGCGGGGGATCAGCCGGTCGCGACGACGCGAAGCGGACCCGGCTCTTCGGCGCCCAGCCAAAGCGCGTCGGTGAGCCCTTCGAGCCAGTCGGCGGCGCGGAATGCGGCGTCCGGGGCGTAGAGGTCGTGCAGCACGGAGCCGTCGAGGACGCGGGCACGAGCCAGGAGGTCGCGCCAGCCCTGGAGGTCGCCCGGCCAGGCCGGAGCCTGGACGGCGGCCCCGAGCCGGACCAGGGCTTCGGCCTTGCGGGTCTGCTCGGCGAAGTAGCGCCATTCCGGCATCACGATCAGGCGGCCGCCGACCCGGGCGACCTCGTGGACCGTGTTGTCGCCCGCGGACGCGATGACGATGTCGGCGGCCGCCAGATAGTCGGTGACCGAGGGCACCCAGCCGAGTTCGCGCAGGTTGGCGAAATCGGTCTCGTGACCCTCGCGGTGGGTCGGCCCGAGGGTCAGCCACAGGGCGTCGGGCTCGGCCCGCGCCGCCACGGTGAGCGGCGCGTAAGGCGTGCCGCTGCCGCCGCCGCCGGTCACGGCCACGACGATCTCGCGCTGCGGGTCGAGGCCGAGCTTCGCCCGCGCCTCGGCCCGGTCGGGGATCCGGTCGAGGCTGGTGCACAGACCGCCGCTGTAGAAGGTCTTGGCGCGCAGCGCCGCCGGGTAGTCCGCCTGCTCCAGCCGCGCGTCGAACGGCGCCAGCATCCCGACGCAGGCCTCGTAGGCGCCGACATGTCCGATATCGGAGCGGTCGCCGTGCATCCGGATCTGCACCGCCGGCACGCTGGCGATCCGGGCGAGCAACGCGATCTCGGCCGAGACGTCGACCACGAACAGGCCGGCCTCGCGCGCGTCGAGATGATCGAGGATGGTCCGCATGGTCCGGCGCATCGGGGCGAGCCCCAGGGGCACGCAATGCATCACCTGCGGGGTCGGCTCGGCGTAGAGGCGCGCGGTCGGCACCGCGGCGCCGATCATGTCGGGCAGGGCCACGATCTCGATGTCGCGGGAGAAACCGTCGAACAGATGGGGGCCGGCGGTCAGCACTGAGACCGGCCGGTCGCGGGCAAATTCGGCGGCGACCGCCATGGTGCGGTTGGCGTGGCCCCGTCCCTGGTGGTGGACGAAGAACGCAATCGGCTTCTTCATGGTCTGCTTCATGAGAACAGGGCGCCGGGACGGAGGGAGGCGACCACCTCCGGGGCGGTCGGCTTGCGGATCAGGCGGATTGCCGGGGCGGCCTCGCTCCAATCGATCAGCCCGGCGGCGCGGAACTGGTCGAGCCAGTACGTCATGCACCAGCGCCCGTGCCTGGCGTGGAACCGGACGGCGTTGGCCAGGATCGGCGCGAAGTGCTGCAGGGGCGGCACGTGGACCGGGTGGTGCTGATGGTAGGCACGCGCCCCCGCGACCCAGTCGGTCGGCAGGCCCGTGGCGGCGAGGCGGGCGGCGAAGTCGGTCTCCTCGCCGCCATAACCTGTAAAGCCCTCGTCCATGCCGCCGACCGAGCGCCAGGCCCGAGCCGGCAGGGCGAAGGACAGCCCCCAGAGCTGGCCGGGATCGGGCTCCCGGCGCAGCCCCGTCTCCGGCACCGGAGGCCGTGCCGGGTGGGGGCGGCCGAGGCTGTCGAGGGCTGCGTCGTCGAGATCGGACGCGTCCAGCGCCGGCCCGGCTTCCGGCGGCAGGTACAGAACCTCGCCGAGGAGCAGCCCCCCGGCGCCGGAGGCGGCCGCCGCGTAGGCGCCGACCAGGCCGGAGGCCGGGATGCAATCCACGTCGAGGAAGACCAGCAGGTCGCCGGCGGCGGCCTCGGCGGCGCGGTTGCGCGCGGCGGCAAGCGGCATCGGCTCGCCCGGCACGTGGAGATGACGCACCGGGCAGCCGGGATCGGGCAGGCCGGGGGCGGGCTCGGGCTGCATCCAGGCGATCACCAGCTCGCGCGGGCGCACGGTTTGCCGGGCGAGGCCGCGCATCAGGTTGCGCAGGCATCCAGCCCGGCCGCGCACGAGGGTCAGCACGCTCGGCGCGGGCGTCGGCGATACGGCCTCAGGAGGCTCAATGTCAGGAAGCATGGGCCAGCATCCGGCGGAAATGCGCCACGCCCTCGATGATGCCGCGGGCATGCGAGGCACGGGCGACGTAGGAGTGCTGCAGCGCCGCGTTGCTGGCGAGGTCGTCGGAATAGTTCGCCACGATGATCGCCTGCACCCGCACGCGCAGCATCTCGATGTCGTTGCCCGAATCGCCGGCCACGAACACCGCCCGCTCCGGCAGGCCGTAGAGGGCGCGGACATGGTCCACCGCGGTGCCCTTGGAGGCTGCCGCCGGCAGGACATCGAGGTAGCGGTCGTGGCTGTGGATCACCCGGGCATCGAGACCGAACTCGGCGAGATGCGCTTCGACCTGGCGGGCCGCGGCATCGCCCCCGAAATAGCTCAGCTTGTACGGGCGTTGCTCCAGCGGACCCTGCGGTAGAAGCGCCGGGATGCCGGCGAGCGCCGCGCGCACCGCCTCCCGGTTCCAATCCGCCGCGATCGCCTCGCGCCAGGCGGCATCGGCCGTGTAGGTCACGCCGTTGGCGTCCAGGTGGTAGATCTCGGAGCCGACCGACGTGATCATCACCTGGGGTCGGGGGCTCGCCTGCTGCTCCAGGATCGCCATGGCGCTGTGGAACGAGCGACCGGTGGCGACCCCGAAGGCCAGGCCCGCCTGCTCGCTGCGCCAGCGCCTGAAGATGCCGAGCGCGGCCTCGCAGCCGACCAGGGTGTTGTCGATATCGCAGACCAGCAGCTGCGCAGGCGTCCGCAGGGGCGGCTCTGGGGCGAGCAGGGCCCGCAGCAGGGCGTGGTAGCGCGCGGCGTGCCGGTCCCAGTCGTAGGCGGCCGCGGCGCGGGCCCCGCCGGCCACGTAGCGGGCGCGCAGGGCGGGGTCGGACAGGATGCGCAGGCAGGCTTGCGCGATCGCCGTGGGGTCACGGGGATCGACCAGCAGGCCGTTGCCACAGGTCTCGACGATGTCGTTGGGGCCGCCGCTGTCGGTGGCGACCAGGGGCAGGCCGGCGGCCGACGCCTCCAGCAGCGTCAGGCCGAACGGCTCATTCAGCGCCGGATTGACGAAGATCCCGCCGCGCTCCCGGGCATAGGCGTAGATCGCCGGCACGTCGTCGGGCCTGTGCGTCTTCGGGTAGGCCACGCGGCCGTACAGGTCGTAGCGGTCGATCAGCACCAGCAGGTGGCGCATCGTCGCGGCCATGTCGCCGTCGAGGGCGTCGATGTCGCCGCGGGTGCCGGCCACGATCACCAGGTTGGCCCGGGCCTGCAGCTCCGGGCTCTCGCCATAGGCCTCGACCAGGGCCGCCAGGTTCTTGCGCGCCACCGGCCGGGCCAGGGCCAGCAACGGCGGCTTGGCGGGATCGTCTAGGAAGCGGTCGATCAGGGCATCGACCCGCGGATGCGGCTCGGCGGCGGCGAAGCGCACGAGGTCGCTGCCCGGCGGCACGACGCGGACGCGGCCGGGATTGTAGGATTCGTAGCCGGCATACTGGACTTCGGCCTCGTCCCGGGACGAGGCGATGACCAGGGTGGCCCGGGCGAGTGCCGCCTCCTCGGTGGCGATCCGGCGGGCGAGGTCGGGGGCTCCGTCGGCGTCACCACCGAGCATCGCGGCCTTGACCCGCCCGAGGGAGTGGGCGGTGAACACGAACGGGATCGCCAGCCGCGCCTCGACGATCGCCGCCACCGCGGCGGCGTCGGCGTAATGGGCGTGGATCAGGTCGGGCGTGCGCGCCTGCCCGGCGATCCAGGCGATGAGGTTCTCGGCGAAGCTTGCGACTTCGGCGTGCATCGCCTCCTTGGACCGGTAACCCGATGCCGCGCTCGGGAGCCGCACCAGCCTGACCTTGTCGGAGATCCGCTCTTCGGGCACGGCGTAGTCCGGGCCGGGCGATCCGTGGAACAAGCGGGTCGCCACCACGACCTCGGCGACGCCGAAATCCTGGGCCGAGGCGGCGACGAGATCCAGCAGGTAGCGGATGTGGCCGCCGGTATCGGCGGTCAGGCCGTAGACGACATCGCGGCCGCGCAGGCAGCCCTGCAGGGCGACGTGCAGGACGAACATCAGGCGTTTGCTGAAGCTGTCGACCGCGCCTGCCAACTTAACTTATGTGAAGAGGGCGTCGTGATCCGTGTTGCCCAAGTCGCGCCGAACATTTTTCCCGTTCCCCCAAACCATCACGGCGGCACCGAGCGGGTTGTGCACGATCTCAGCACGGCGCTCCGAAGCTTGGGCGTGGAAATAACGTTATTTGCCTCCTCGGACAGTGCGACAGACTTACCCCGTGTCGGCGATTACCCGAGCCTCGCGGCCCTGGAACAACGCCACGGCCGGGTCGCGCCCGGGGTTCCGGCGGCGCTCGACGCCCTGCAGCTGGAGGCGCTGCGACTGCGGCTGCCCGATTTCGACATCGTGCATTGCCACGGCGAGTTCGCGCACGCGGCGCTGCTCGGCGCGGCCCGAACGCGCAGCCTGACCACGGTGCATTGGCGGGTGGACGAGCTCGACCGGGCGCTGTTTTTCGCCGGCTTCCCCGATCTTCCGGTGGCGGCGATCTCGGCCGCGCAGGAATCCGGCATCCCGGCGTCCAACCGCGCCGGGATCGTGCATCACGGCATCGATCGGGACCGCTACGTTTTCCGGGCCGAGCCGGAGGCGCATGTCGCCTTCGTGGGCCGGATGACCGACCAGAAGCGCCCGGACACCGCGATCCGCGTCGCCCGGGCGGCCGGGATGCCGATCCGTCTCGGCGGCACCGTCGATGTCGGCAACCCCGCCTATTTCGACCGCCAGGTCCGCCCGCTGCTCGGGCCCGACGCGACCTATCTCGGGCCGTTGGACGATGCCCAGAAGGGTTCGCTCCTGGGTAGCGCCCGGGCGCTGCTGTTCCCGATCGACTGGCCCGAGCCGTTCGGGCTGGTGATGATCGAGGCGATGGCCTGCGGCACCCCGGTGGTGGCCTGGAACCGCGGATCGGTCCCGGAGATCGTCGAAGACGGCGTGACGGGGTTCATCGTCGAGTCCGAGGCGCAGGCCGTGAAGGCTATGCGAAGAGTCGCCAGCCTCGACCGCGCACACATTCGAAAAACCTTCGAAGAACGCTTCACCGCCGAGCGCATGGCACGCGATTACCTCGCACTCTACCGTCGCCTGCTCGCCCGCTGATGCGCACGGCGCTCCTGGCCTGGGACTACCCGCCATCCCCCAGCGGCCTCTCGACGGCGGCCCGCGAGATCGCCGAAAGCCTCGCCGAGGCGGGCACCGACGTCACGGTCTTCACCCTGGACCGGACCGGCCGGGAGCGGGTCGGCGGCGTCACCGTGCTCGGTATCGCGATACCGCCTGAGAGCCTGCTGTCGCGACTGCGCCTTTGGGGCACGGTCGGTCATCTCGCGGCGCCGCTGGCCTTCCGGAAATCGGTGCTGGCTGAGCACGCCCGGGCGGCGTTCGCCGTCGTCGAGGCGACGAACTGGTACGCCCCGGCGGTGCTGCTCACAGGCCGCTGGGACCTGCCCATCGTAACGCGCAGCTCGACGCCCGCCGCCTTCACCCGCGAAGGCCGCCCCAACCTGCGCCATCGCCTCGACGGCGCCGCCGCCGACCGACTGGAGCGCCGGCAGGCCAGAAGCAGCGCCGGGCTGATCGCCAACACGGCGGCGCATGCCGGTGTGATCGCCCGGGCCTACGGGCTGTCGGGTGGGAGGCCGGAGGCGGTCATCGGCCTCAGCCTACCGCCGGAGATCGCGGCCGCCGCCCGGGCGGCGCCTTATCCGGCGGACGGGGCGGGACCGGTGCGCCTGCTGTTCGTCGGCCGGGCTGAGGCGCGCAAAGGCTTCGACGCCCTGCTCGACGCCATGGCGATCCTGGCTGCAGAACAGGTGCGAGGCGAGTTTCCGCCCTTCTCGCTCGAACTCGTCGGGGTCCCCCCGGGCGACCTGCCGGCGGACCTGTCGGATGCCGCCAGGAGCCGCATCCGGGCTCGCGGCCGGATCGACGCGGAGGGCCTAGCCGAGGCCTATGCGGGCGCGCACGTCGTCCTGGCGCCCTCGCGCTACGAAAGCTTCGGCCTCGTCTACCAGGAGGCCCTGGCCTATGGCCGGCCGGTGGTGGCCTGCGCCGAGGATGCGAGTGCCCGGGCCTTCGTCGGCGCCCCCGAGGCGGGGCCGCTGGCGCGGGCGGCGACCGGCCCCGCCGTTGCCGAAGCTCTGCGCCCGCTCCTGCGTGATCCCGCCCTGCGTTCGGCCTACCGAGCCCGCGCGCTGACGGCGGCTGGCCGGTTCGACCGGACGAGCCTCGGACGCGAAACCTTGGACCTCTACCGGCGGGCGATCGATCAGGCGCGGTAGGGGCGCAGCAGCGCCTCCCGCTCGTCCGGCCGCCCGCGCCCCGGATCCAGCGCCTCGTAGTGCTGGGAGCGTGCCCGGACATGGGCACCGCTGAGTGCATGGTCGATCACTCCGTGGAGCGCGATGAAGCTCCGGGGCCAGCCGCCGAGCAGCGCCGGCCGCTCGTGCACGCGGCCGACATAGCGCGTCCCGGTCCGGTTTAGCCGGTACTGCACGTCCGGGTAGACATCCGACAGGATGCCGTCGACACGATTGCGCCGGGGAAGCCCAACCGACACGACGTCGCCGGCCTCGGCGAGCACTGCCAGCGCTGGAAGATGCCTACCGGTCTCGGGATCCAGGACCTCGTCGGCGTCGAGCTGCAGCATCCAGTCGTTGCGGGCGAAGTCCTGCAGAGCGTTGCGTTGGGCGGCGAAATCGCCCGCGAGGGGACGCGCCGCCAGCCGCACGGCGCCGGGAGCGAAGCCCGGAACATCAACGGCAAGGGCCGGGGCAGCCGGCGCATCCAGCAGGATCGCGACATCCGAGGTCCAAACGGCCTGCGCCGGCAGCGCCGCCAGCACGGAGTCCCGCTCGGCCGGGCGGCAGATCACCCCGAGCGAGACCGGACGCCGCTCTGCGCCATCGAGGTCGTACAGGGCGCCTTGGGCGGCGCGCACGCTGTGCGGTTGGAGCAGGGCGATGCGATCAGCCGGGCCGAGGGTGCGGATCCCGCGGCCGAGCCGGGTTGCGGCGCTGCGCAGGGTGTAGAGGTCGAGGCCGTAGCCCGCCTCCGGGTCGGGAACGAAGACGGGCGCGGCGAGCCGCCCAGCAAGATCCCGCCAGCATCGGTCGGCGTCCGCATCCGGATCGATCAGCACGCCGCAGGAGGCACACCCGATTGTGAACAGTCGCCGCCACCCGCCCGGGAAATCGAGGACCCGCGCGTTCGGCGCCAGCATGTCGGCGGCGCAAACGAAGCAGCGGCGTGGGGGCTTCACCGAGCGCTCCGGTTTGTCGCGGCGCCCTGGCGACGCGGAGCCGGTGCCATACCTTGGCTGTTCCTCGCGACCCAGCCGCCCATGTCCATCGCCCTCGACTCCCTCCGCCCGGAGCGCGCTGACCCGCGCGGCTCCATCGCCATCGTCGGAAACGCGCCCGGGATCGGACCGGTCGCGCGCACGATCGACGCGGCCCACCAAGTCGTGCGCTTCAACAACGCCCCGGGCTTCGGCGGGCGCACAGGCTCGCGCGTCACGCATCTGGCCCTGGTCAATCGCGGCGGGCAGATGCGGGAATGGCTGGCCGATCCAGGCTTCCTGGACCGCCCGGTGGTCCGGCAGGCAGAGGCGTTCATCCTGCCGTTCCCGATGCTGCCTACCGAAGCGAACGCGCCTGAACCGATCTGCTGGACCCGCGAGGCGCTGGTGCTGCTGCGGCCCCTCGGCAAGCCAGTCCATCTCCTGCCCGAGGCCCTGCACGACGAGGCGAGGCGCCGGCTCGCGCGCGGCACCAAGGATTGCCCGAACCCGAGCACCGGCTTCCTGGTGAGCCTCGCACTGCTGCTCGACCGCCCCACGGATTCTGGTGAGGTGAACATCCACGGCTTCGGCTTCGCGGGGTGGCCCGGCCATCCCTGGGCAGCCGAGCGGGCCTGGTTCGCAGAGGCCGCAGCAGCCGGGCGCCTGCGCCTGCACCCACCCGAGGCGTCGGACGCATCATGACCACGCTGATCACCGTCCTCAGGAGTGGCGGGCGCTACGATGCGACCTGGGTCGAGCGCCTGGCCCAGGGCGTGCGCCGCCACGCGCCGGCCTTCGACCGGTTCCTCTGCCTGACCGACCTTCCGCTCGATGTAGCGGGTGTCGAGCGGGTACCGCTGCGGCACGGCTGGCCGGCCTGGTGGGCCAAGATGGAGGCGTTCCGTCCGGGCCTCGTGCGCGGCACGGCTCTGCTGTGCGATCTCGATACCGTCCTCACCGGACCGGCCGACGCCCTGGCCGAGCCCGGCTTCGCCGCCATGGAGGATTATTTCCACCACGGCCGGCTCTCCAGCGCCCTTATGCGCTGGGACGGGGACGACCTCGCCGGCCTCTACGCGACCTTCACGGCCGATCCCGCACGCTGGATGGCGGCCGGTTCCTGCGGCCCGGTCCCGAACGCGGTGCATGGAGACCAAGTCGTGATCGATCACCTGCTCCGCCGAGACGGCCGCTATCCGGATTTCATCCAGAACGTCCATCCGGGCCCGTTAGATTTCTATGATCCCCGTCGCGAGGCTCATGGCCCAGTCGTAATCTTCATCGGCGCTGCGAAGCCGGATACGGCTACCGGTCCTGTTCTCGACGCATGGAAGCATATTTAACATACTCTGAAGTCCGTCACACCCAAATATGCCAGTTGAAAATATCAAATAATACCTCGCTGAAATTGATCGATATCGGCCATTATACCCTGAGTTACTATGAACACAGCGCCTCGATAGACCCTGTCCCAGCCATCAGCGCTGCGGACAGTATCCGCAAACCTGGGTTGACGGCGGTGCCTGTGCCACGCCGAGGAACCTGAAGAAGGCGTTGCGGACGGGAATGGCGGGTCCGATCCGTGCGCGAAATACGCATCCGAATTGACGATTTGCGCGGAATGCGCAATTTGTTCGCCATGCGTGGTGGGTATTGCCGCCCGTTATACAAAAATTCGCGCGCATTACGCAGGGAGGAAACGAGCATGCAGATCCCGATCAAGCGGGCGATCGAGCGTGTCCCGGGCGGCATGATGGTCGTGCCCCTTCTTACCGGCGCATTGATCGCGACGTTCTTCCCAGGAACGCCGAAGTATTTTGGCTCTTTCACGGGGGCGCTGTTCTCGGGTGCTCTGACGATCCTGGCCGTCTTCTATGTCTGCATGGGTGCGAGCATCGATTTTCGCGCCACCCCTTACATCGTCAAGAAAGGTGGCACCCTGCTCGTCGTGAAGATCGGGATCGCCTTGATCCTGGGGCTGATCTTCGGACGGGTTCTCGGTGAGGCGCCGGTTGCCGCCGGAATGTTCGCGGGGCTGTCCACCCTGGCCATCGTCGCAAGCATGAACGACACGAATGGCGGTCTCTACATGGCGCTGATGGGCCAATACGGGCGCCCGCGCGATGTCGGGGCCTACACGGTCATGTCGCTCGAGAGCGGCCCCTTTCTGACGATGGTGACGCTGGGCGTCGCCGGCCTCTCGGCGTTTCCCTGGCAAACGCTGGTCGGCGCGGTTCTCCCGCTCCTCGTCGGCATGATCATCGGGAACCTCGACCGAGAGATGCGCGCGTTCCTGAGCCGCGCGATTCCGGTGATGATCCCGTTCTTCGCCTTCGCCCTCGGGGCGGGCCTCGATCTGACCAAGGTGTGGCAAGCCGGCCTGCTGGGCTTGGCGATGGGGGTCGCGGTCGTGGTCCTCACCGGGATCCCGCTGTTCCTCGCCGATCGCCTGACAGGCGGCACCGGCGTGGCGGGCGTTGCCGCCGCATCGACGGCCGGCAATGCCGCAGCCGTGCCGGCGATCGTGGCTGCGGCCAATCCGGCCTACACGGATGCCGCCGGTCCCGCGACGATCCTCGTCGCCGCCTGCGTCGTCGTCACGGCGATCTTGGTCCCGATCGTCACGGCCTGGACCGCGCGGGTCGTCGGCCGTGGAGAGGACGAGACGGAGGCGCTCGATGGAGAGCCCGTTGGTCCCGTGCCGGTCAGCCGTGCCTGAGATGAGCGCGCGCTGGCTCATCCTCGCCGACGATCTGACGGGCGCCGCCGACTGCGCGATCGCGTTCCGACGGCGTGGGAGCGCGGCTGCGGTGATCTGGGGCGATGCGGCTCCGGACGATCGGGTTCCGATCCTGTCGTACGATGCGGACAGCCGCGGTCTGTCCGCGCAGGCCGCAGCCGGGCGCCATGCCGCCCTGTTGCAGCGGCTGCACAGCGCGGATCGACGCCTGTTCAAGAAGATCGATTCGACGATGCGGGGGCAGCCCGCCGCCGAGAGCGCTGCAACGCTGGCGCATCTGCGTAACTGGTCCGGTCAACCGGCCTTCGGCGTGCTGGCACCGGCTTTCCCCGCGACGGGCCGGACCACGGTGGACGGCCGGATGCGGGTCGGCGGCCGTCCGTTGGAAGAGGCGGAGGTCTGGCGGCGCGATCATACCTATGCCAGTGCCGACCTCGGCGCGATGCTGGCGACTGCCGGGACACGGGCCAGGACGATCACCCTGCCGACGGTGCGCAGCGGCTGTCTTGCCGAAGTGCTGGCGGAGGCTGCTGCCGGTCCTGACGAAATCGTCGTCTGCGATGCCGAGACCGACGACGATCTGCACCGTATCGCCGAGGCCGGCCTGGCAGCGACGCCGTCGGCCTGCTTCATCGGCAGTGCCGGGCTGGCGCACGCACTTGCGGCCGCCGGGCCGAAGGCTGCGCGCGAGCCGGTCCGGATCAGGCCGGACAGGCGCGGCACGCTCCTCGTCGTCGGTTCACTCGCCGAAGTCTCGCGCGCCGGTGCCAAGCGTCTCGTTGCCGACGGTGCCGTGGCGCATCTGCCGGTCTCCCCGGAGACATTGCTGGCCTCCGAAGGCCAGGGGCATCTGACGGCGGAGCTCGCGGAGCGGCTGACGGCTGGTCAGGATGTCCTGGTCGAGATCCTGATCGGCGCCGACCCCGACATGAGTCTCGGGCCCCGGCTCGCGCACGGGCTCGCAGACGCACTGGCGCCGATCGCGCATCAGATCGGGGCGCTGGCGGCCACGGGCGGCGAGACCGCGGCGGCGCTGTTGACGCGCTTCGATATCCACGGAATCCAGCTGGCCGACGAGATCGAGCCGGGCGTCTCGCTCGGCCTCACGCTGGGTCGGCTTTCGATCCCTATCGCCACGAAAGCCGGGGCGTTCGGCGATGCCGATAGCCTCACGCGCATTCGTGACCGCCTGCGCAGAGCGCGAATTGAAGGAAGCCTGACATGACCCGTCCGACCATCGCCATCACCATGGGCGATCCCGCCGGCATCGGGCCGGAGATCATCATGAAGGCGCTGGCGCATCCGGAGGTCCACGCGATCTGCCAACCACTGGTGGTCGGCGATGCCGGGCGCCTTCGTCATGCCGGACGCATCGTCGGAGCCACGATCGGGGTCGACGCGCTCGCCGATGCCGGCGACGCGACGTTCGACACCGACGCGGTCCAGTGCATCGATCTGAAATGCGTGCCCGACGACCTACCGTTCGGAAAGCTGTCCCCGATCGCCGGCGAGACCGCCTATCGCTGCATCGCGGCGGCGGTGGAGATCGTCCAGGCGGGTCAGGCGCAGGGGATCTGCACAGCGCCCCTGTCGAAGGAAGCGCTGCACGCGGCGGGTCACAAGTTTCCCGGCCACACCGAGATGCTGGCCCATCTCACCGGGACGCCGGAAGTCTCGATGATGCTGGTCTCCCCCAAGCTGCGAGTGATCCACGTCACGACCCATATCGGCCTGATCGACGCGATCGCGCGAATCGAGCCGGGACTCGTCGAGCGCGTCATCGCCCGCGGGCACGCGGTGCTGGTGAAGGCCGGCATCGCCGAGCCGAAGATCGGCGTCTGCGCCATCAATCCGCATGCGGGCGAGAACGGTCTGTTCGGTCATGGCGAGGAGGCGGAGAAGATCACGCCGGCGGTCGAGGCCTGTCGCGCCAAGGGCTGGGACGTTCGTGGCCCCCTGCCGGCCGACACCCTGTTCTTCCTGGCCGGTCGAGGCGATTACGACATGGTGGTCGCCATGTATCACGATCAGGGTCATGGCCCGATCAAGGTGTTGGGTCTCGAGGCCGGGGTGAACATCACGGTCGGGCTTCCGGTGATCCGCACCTCCGTCGACCACGGGACGGCCTTCGACATCGCCGGGACGGGTGTCGCGGATGAGCGCAGCCTCATCGAAGCCCTGCGGCAGGCGGTCGAGCTGGCGCCGAAACCATCCGCGGCTTGACAGGATCGTCGGGACGGATGGAAGCGCCTCCTGTCGCGGGCAGGTAGGAAGAGCAGGGCTATGCGCGGTACGGAACGCCGGGCGCGGCTGCTGGAGGCGCTGGGGCTCGGTGAGATCGATGTGGACGATCTCGCCCGACGGTTCGGCGTCTCAGCCTCGACCGTCCGGCGCGATCTGCAGCACCTCTCCGACACCAAGGCGGTGCGACGGACCTACGGCGGCGCAATCCTGGCCGGGGCCATGCCCGAGACCACTCTCGACCAGAGGTCGGCGATCAACGGCCCCGAGAAACAAGCGATCGCCCGGGCGGCGCTCGCACTCATCGCGGATGGCGAGACCCTCATCCTCGATGCCGGCTCGACGGTCACGGCCTTCGGGCGCCTCCTGCTCGATCGACGGCTGCGCATCATCACGAACAATCTGGCGCTGCTGCCCTGCCTGGCGCAGGCGCCCGGAATCGATCTCGTCGTCCTCGGCGGCAGCCTGAGAGCCACGAGCATGAGCACCGTCGGCCCTCTCGCCGTCGAAGCCCTGCAGAGGATGACCGCGGATCGAACGGTGATGAGTGCGGACGGCGTGGTCGCTGGACGCGGCCTGTGCGAGGCGAGCCTCGATCAGGTCGCGCTCAAATCCGTGATGATCGCGCAGGCGCGCGAGACGATCGTGCTGGCCAACGCGGGCAAGCTCGGGCGCGCGGAGCAGATGGCCTGGGCTCCGCTCCCACGGCGCTGGACTTTGGTCACCGACGCGACAGTTCCACCGGACCAGCGGCGGCACCTCGCGGACGCAGGCGCCTCCATCATCGTCGCCGGCACCTGATCGACGCGGCGCCGTTGGCGGACGCGATCAAGCGGCGGGACGGTCGTATCACAGCGCGCGGTGTACGATCCCGGTGCTGCGGCCGACAAAGGTGGACCGATCATGACCCAGGACCTGCCGGAGCTGCCGCCGGAGGCATTCGCCAAGCCCGACCACCATCCCGATCCGCTGTTCTACGCGCAGCCGCGGCTGGTCACCCACATCGACGCGGCCGCGATCGCCGCCGTGACCGACCTCTACCGCGCGGTCGTGCCTGCGGGCGGCATCGTCCTCGACCTGATGTCGAGCTGGATTAGCCACCTGCCGGACGAGGTCGCCTACGAAAGCGTCATCGGCCACGGCATGAACGCGGCGGAGCTGGCCGCCAACCCGCGCCTGGCCCGGCACTTCGTGCAGGACCTCAACGCCGAGCCGCGCCTGCCGCTCGACACGGCGAGCGTGGACGCGGCTTTGATGTGCGTCTCGGTGCAGTACCTACAACGCCCCGTGGACGTCCTGTCCGAGGTCGCCCGCATCCTGCGCCCCGGCGCACCGGTGATCATCAGTTTCTCGAACCGCTGCTTCCCGACCAAGGCGATCGCGATCTGGAGCGCGCTCGATGGCGAGGGGCACGCGCGGCTGGTCAACCTGTACCTGCAGCGCGCGGGCTTAGCGCGCGTCGAGACCCGCATCCTGAAGCGCGCGGCAGGCTCGGGCGACCCGCTGACGGCGGTCATCGGATGGACAGGGCCGGCCTGACAGCCCGTCCGGATCGGGAGGGTGAATCCGAGCGTCCGCGTCAGCGGATGCCGCCGTCGCTGAGCCGGTACCAGGCGATGATGGCCGAGACGTACAGGCGGTGGAACGCGTGCAGCGGCAGCGGTGCGACCGGTGTCAGCGGCAGTGGCAGACGGTCCGGATCCCCGGTCACGACGTAATCGGCGATCAACCGCCCCATAGTGGATTGAAGGCCGACACCGCGCCCCTGGCAGCCGATGTCGATGAGGAGCCCGGGCGCGGGCTCGTGGAGATGCGGTAGGTAATCCTGCGTGATCGCCACCCGGCCGCACCAGCGATGGTCGAACGCGATCCCGTCGAGATGCGGGAACAGCTTGCCGACAATGCGCTCGAGATGAGCCCAGTCGCGGGCACTGCGCGGTTCGCGGAACGGCCCACGGCCGCCCATCAGCAGGCGGCCGGTATGGTCGAGGCGGAAATACAGCAGCAGCTTGCGCGTGTCCGAGGAGACTTGCCCCTCGGGCAGGATCGAGCGGCGGAGGTTGTCCGAGAGCGGCTTCGTGGCAACCTGGAAGGAATTCGCCGCGATCACGGTCTGCGCGAGCCCGGGCCAAAGCCCGCCCGTGTAGCCGTTGGTGCACAGGACGACCCGCTCGGTCGAGAGCCGCGCGCCTTGAGCGGTCGTAACGGTCCAGGTCGATCCGCTGCGGGCCAAGCCGGTGACAGGGCTGCCTCCGTGGATGGCGGCGCCGGCCTTCAATGCAGCGCGAGCGAGACCGCGGGCGTAGCTCAGCGGCTGGACCGCACCGCCACGGCCGTCGAGCCAGCCGCCCAGGTATCGCTCCGTTCCGAGGAGCCGCGCGGTCTCGGACTTGTCGAGGACCCGGGTCGGCGCACCGAGCCCGGCCCATTGCTCCGCCCGGCGCGCGACCTCGACGAGCCCGGCCGCGGTATGCGCGCCCTGGATCCAGCCGGCGCGTTGGTGCGGCACGTCCATCGCGTGTCGGGCGATCAGGTCGAAGACCGTGTCGGCGGTGCTTCCCGCAAAGCGCGCGAGCCGCTCGCCGCGCTCGTGCCCGAACTTGGCGACGAGGTCGGCGGGATCATATTTCAGGCCCGGGATCACTTGGCCGCCGTTGCGCCCGGACCCGCCGAAGCCGACTTCGCGAGCCTCCAGCACGACCGGTCGGATCCCGCGCTCGGCGAGGTGCAGGGCGGTCGAGAGGCCGCAGAAGCCGCCGCCGACGATCACCACATCGGCGTGCCCGGATTCGGACAGGGGCGGCGTCTCGGGTCCCGGTGGTGCGGTGGTGGCCCAGAGCGACGGAGCGAGGGGAAACGGTTCGGCCACGGTAATCCCTAGAGCGGATGCAGCACGCGCTGCAGGAAGTCTTGGGTGCGCGGGTGTTGCGGGCGATTGAGGATCTCGGCGGCCGGCCCCTGCTCGACCAGGCGACCGCCGTCGAGGAACAGCACGCGATCGGCGACTTCCCGGGCGAACCCGATCTCGTGGGTCACGACGATCATGGTCATGCCCTCGTCCGCCAGCCCGCGCATCACCCGCAGGACATCGCCGACCAGCTCCGGATCGAGGGCCGATGTCGGCTCGTCGAACAGGATCGCCTCGGGACGCATGGCCAGGGCCCGCGCGATGGCGACGCGCTGCTGCTGGCCGCCGGACAGCGCGTCGGGCCGGGCGTGCTCCTTGCCGGCGAGGCCGACCCGGGCGAGCAGCGCCCGAGCGCGCTCTTCGACCTCGGCGCGGGGCTCCCGCTTCACGTGGATGGGCCCCTCGACGACGTTCTCCAGCGCAGTGCGGTTGGCGAACAGGTTGAAGCGCTGGAACACCATGGACACGCGGGTCCGCACCGCTTGGATGCTCCGCTTGTCCCGGTCGACGCGCTGGCCGTCGACCCGGATCTCGCCGCCGTCATAGGCTTCGAGCCCGTTGATGCAGCGCAGCAGCGTCGACTTGCCGGAACCCGACGGCCCGATGATGCAGACCACCTCGCCCTTGGTGACCTCGGCCGAGACGCCCTTGATCACTTCCAGCGAGCCGTAATGCTTGTGCACATCCTGGAGGACGATCACCGGTGGCGCCCCTTCGCTTCGAGATGACGCACCAGGAGGATCAGCGGCAGGCTCAGCGCCAAGTACATCAGCGCCACCATGGTGTAGACGCTGGTATTTTTGAACGTGGAGGAGGCGATGAGCTTGCCCTGGAGGGCGAGTTCCGCGACCGTGATGGTCGAGGCTTGCGACGAATCCTTGAGCATCATGATCATGATGTTGCCGTAGGGCGGCAGCGCGATCTTGACCGCCTGGGGCAGGATCACCCGACGCATGGTCATCCACCAGCCCATACCGATCGACAGGGCAGCCTCGACCTGCCCGCGGTCCACAGCCTCGATACCGGCCCGGAAGTTCTCGGCCTGATAGGCAGAATAGGCGATTCCGAGCCCGATGATCGCTGCCTGCACCGCCGTGAGCGACAGGCCGAAATCCGGCAGCACGAAGTAGATGTAGAAAAGCTGCACGATGATCGGGATGCCGCGCAGGATGTTGATCATCACCGCGCTGAACCCCGCCAGCACGGCGATGCCGGAGACCCGCAGCACCGCCCAGAACAGGCCGAGGACGGTCGAGACGACAAGGGAAGCCAGGGTGATCAGAACCGTAAGCTGCACGCCCTGGAACAGGATCGGCAGATAATCCTGCGCGTCGGCCAGGAACTCGCGCATGAAGCTCAGGACCGGTCGGCCGAGGGCGGCAGACCCCACTTCGTCAGGATCTTCTCAAGGGTCCCGTCGGCCTTCAGCTTGGCGAGCGCGGCGTCGATCTTGGCGAGCAGGGCGGTGTCGGCCTTGCGCACGCTGATGCCCACCGCGGCCACGACGGTCGGCTTGAGGGTCTCGACCAGCCGGACGCCGGGAAACATCCCCTGCTTGACGTAGTAGGCCAGGATTGGAGCGTCGGCGAAGCCGGCCTTCAGCCGCCCGGAATTCACGTCTCGGATGATGTCCGGGATCGCGTCGTAGATCTTCACCTCGGCGAACAGGCCCGACTTCTTTAACGGATCGACGAAGGCGGTGCCGACCTGGGCGCCGACGGTCTCACCCTTCAGGTCGGCGAAGGACGTGTAGTCCTTGGTGTCGGCCTTCGGGACGATCAATCCCTCGCCGTAGCTGTAGACCGGGGCCGAGAAAGACACGATCTCCTTGCGCTGGGGCGTGATGAACATCGCCGCCGAAATGATGTCGATCTTCGAGGCGGTGAGCGCCGGGATCAGGGTCGAGAATTGTAGGGGCTCGACTGCGACGGCGAAGCCGGCCTCCTTGCCGACCGCGTTCACGAGATCCACCATGACCCCCTGGATCGTGTTGGTCTTGGTGTCGAGGAAGGTGAACGGCAAGCCGGTCGGCGTGGCGCCGACCCTCAGGGGCGGCTCGGCCCTGGCCGGGCCGGCGATCAGGAGGGCGAGGCTCAAGCCCAGGCTTGGAAGCAGGCGTCTCATGGCGCGGATCCTCGACACTTGCATAGCGCGGCTCTGCGCTATCGCTCGTCTGTTTTCATATTCGTGAAGATTACCGCACGGTTCGCGGCTCGACGCAAGATGATTTCACGTGCATGAAGATGGCACGGATTCTCCAGGATGACGCTGCGGTGAGCAGGCCCAAAGTCGAACCGATGGCGGCCGATCCCGTGGACCGGGCCGTGGGCCAGCGGCTGCGCGCCCTGCGCCAGGAGCGACGGCTGTCCCTGGAGAAGGTCGCGGCCAGCACCGGGCTCTCGATCGGGTTCATCAGCCAGGTAGAGCGCGGCCTGTCCTCGCCGTCCCTGCGCGTCCTGGCCCTGCTCGCCGACACGCTCCAGACCGGGATCGGCGGCCTGTTCGAGACGACCGCCCCGGAGAAGGACCCCGACCCGATCGTGGTGTTCGAGCGGGACCGGGCGGAACTCAAGCTCTGGCGCGCCGGGATCACCAAGCAACTGCTGACGCCCGCGGGCAGGACGCCGAGCCTCAGCCTGTTCCACATGGTGCTCGAGCCGAAGGCCAGCACGGGCGACGAGCTGTTCAGCCACGACGGCGAGGAGGCCGGACTTGTGCTCGAGGGGCGTCTGACCCTCGTGGTGGAAGCCCGGACGCTGGACCTCGCCGCCGGCGACAGCTTCCGCTTCGCCAGCCATCGGCCGCACCGGTTCGGCAATCCGGACGGCCGGACGCGTGCCGTCGTCCTGTGGGTCAACGCCTTGGGGGCGGATCGAACACCGGATCCGTGAAGGGCCGCAGTGCGCGCGCGCGCGGATAAGCGCAGCCGTCCGGGCCGCGATGCGCGCCGGCGGAACGAGACTTCGGCTCGGTGTCTCGCAGACCATGGCGATCGGTCTTGACGCTGAGTTGTAGCACGTGCCCTCGTAACACTCACAAAGAGAAGCATTCCACGGGAGGTCCACCATGGCGCTGATCCGCAGCTGCGTCCTCTCGGCCGCGATCGCCTGCGGCGCGATGGCCGGGGCAGCCGCGGCGGAGCCGATCACCGTGAAGGTGGGTGTCCTGAACGATATGTCGGGGGTCTACTCCGATACGGGAGGCCAGGGGTCAGTGGTCGCCGCGCGGCTCGCGATCGAGGATTTCGCCAAGACCGACGCCGACGTGCGGGTCGATCTCGTCTCCGCCGACCACCAGAACAAGCCGGATGTCGGCGCCGCCATCGCGCGGCAATGGTACGATCGCGACGGAGTCGACGCGATCTTCGACGTGCCGACGTCCTCGGTGGCCTTGGCGGTCAGCCAGGTCACGCGCGAAAAGAACCGGATCTTCATCGATTCCGGCGCCGGGACCACGGATCTGACCGGCAAGGCCTGCTCGCCCAATACGATCCAGTGGACCTACGACACCTATGCCCTCGCGCACGGCACGGCCGGCGCGATGCTCAAGCGCGGGGGCGAGTCCTGGTACTTCCTCACCGCCGACTACGCGTTCGGGATCTCGCTCCAGAACGAGGCCTCCGCGGTCGTCCAGAAGGGCGGGGGCCGCGTGCTCGGTGCCGCCAAGGTGCCGTTCCCGGCCACGGACTTCTCGTCGTTCCTGCTTCAGGCGCAGGCGTCGGGGGCGAAGGTGGTCGGGCTCGCCAACGCCGGCGGCGACACGATCAACGCCGTCAAGCAGGCCCACGAGTTCGGTCTGACGGAGAGCGGTCAGACCCTGGCGGCATTGCTCGTCTACGCGGTGGACGTGCATTCGCTCGGCCTGCAGACGGCCCGCGGACTGGTGCTGACCGAGTCCTTCTACTGGGATCTCAACCCCGGCACGCGCGCCTTCTCCGAGCGTTTCGCGCCGCGCCACAACGGCGCCATGCCGACGATGAACCAGGCGGGCGTCTATGCCGGCCTCCTGCACTACCTGAAGGCCGTCGCGGCGACGAAGTCGAAGGATCCGCAGACGACCATGGCCTGGATGAAGGCCAACCCCACCGACGATCCGCTGTTCGGCAAGGGCTCGATCCGAGTCGATGGCCGCAAGCTGCACCCGATGTACCTGTTCGAGGTGAAGGCGCCCGCCGAATCGAAGGGCGAATGGGACCTGTACAAGCTCCTCGACACCATCCCGGCCGAGCAGGCGTTCCGCCCCCTCGCCGACGGGGGGTGTCCCCTGGCCGCCGCGCAATAGGCTCGGCGCATGAGCTTCCGGGAGCCGGGGATCGGCAACCGGTAGACCCTGGGACGCCGTCCGGCGCAGGCACGGCCGCGGCCCTCGACGAAAGACGTTCGGGAGAGCGCTCGACATGCTGCGCGATATCAGAGGACAGGTCGCCTGGGTGACGGGAGCCGGGTCCGGCATCGGACAGGCCGCCGCGGTGGCGCTCGCCAAGGCCGGGATGCGGCTGGCCCTTACGGGGCGCCGGGCGGACGCCCTGGAGCACACTGCGGAACTGGTCCGCGCCGCGGGTGGCGAGGCCCTGATAGCGCCCGCCGACATGGGCCGCGCCGACGACGTCGAGCGCGCCTGGGCGGCGGTCCACGCGGCCTATCAAGGCTGCGACATCCTGGTGAACTCCGCCGGTCTCAACGTGCCGAACCGGTCCTGGAGCGAGATCTCGCACGCCGACATCGACGCGGTGATCGGCGTGGATCTCAACGGCCCCTTCTACGCATCCCGGGCCGTGCTTCCGACGATGCGCGTCCAGAAGGGCGGCCTGATCATTCAGGTCTCGTCATGGGCCGGCCGTTACGTGTCCAAGCTGACGGGTCCGGCCTACTCGGCGGCCAAGCACGGGCTGGTCGCGCTCTCCGAGAGCCTGAACCAGGAGGAATGCGGACATGGCATCCGCTCCTGCTGCATCTGCCCCGGTGAGGTGGCGACGCCCATCCTGGACAAGCGTCCCGTTCCGGTCACGGCGGACGACAGGGCGCGCATGCTGCAATCGGAGGATCTCGCCGAGACGATCCTATTCGTGGCCCGCCTCCCGGCGACCGTCTGCGTCAACGAGATCCTGATCAGCCCGACATGGAATCGCGGCTATCTCGAAGGGATCAAGCTCTGAGCGGGGAAGACCGCGCCCGGTCGTCGGGATATTGGATTCCGCTGCTCGACGCGGCCCTCTTGAAGGGCACGAGGCTTGCTGAGATTGGTTCTGGCAGCCGGAGACGTCCACGAGGCCGATATGCAGTACCGACACGATGCGCTCTACGCCTCCCGGCGCTCGCCCGTCTTCGCGCGCAATCTCGTCGCCACGTCGCAGCCGCTCGCCACGCAGGCCGGGTTGCGGATGCTGCAACAGGGCGGCAACGCCCTCGACGCGGCGCTGGCGGCGGCCATCGCGCTCACGGTGGTCGAGCCCACCGGCAACGGCATCGGGTCGGACGCCTTCTGCATCCTCTGGCACGACGGCAAGCTCCACGGGCTCAATGCGTCCGGCCGCTCGCCGGCTGGTTGGACGCCTGAACGCTACGCCGGGCACACGGCGTTTCCGCATCGCGGCTGGGACACCGTCACGGTCCCGGGCGCAGTCTCGGCTTGGGTCGAGCTATCGCGGCGCTTCGGCCAGCTGCCGTTCGAGCGCCTGTTCGAGCCGGCCATCGATTACGCCGAGGCGGGCTTCCTCGTCTCGCCGGTCATCGCCGAGCTCTGGCGGCGCGGCGCGGCGGAACTGAAGAACCAGCCCGGCTTTGCGGCCACCTTCATGCCGGACGGGCGCACGCCGGCCGCCGGTGAGCTTTTCCGGTCGCCCGGCCACGCGCGCACGCTCCGGTCGATCGCCGAGACGCGCGGCGACAGCTTCTACCGGGGCGCGTTGGCGCACCGGATCGCGGATTTCGCCCGCGCGCACGGGGCGGCGCTCGACGAGGGCGACCTTGCCGAGCACAGCGCGGATTGGTGCGGCACCATCCATCAGGATTTCGGCGGCGTGAGCCTGCACGAGATCCCGCCGAACGGTCAGGGCATCGCGGCGCTGATGGCCCTCGGTATCCTCCGGGCGGCCGGCCTCGAAGATCTGCCGGTCGACGGCGCGGACGCGCTCCACCTCCAGATCGAGGCCATGAAGCTCGCCTTCGCGGACGTCTACGCCTACGCGGCCGACCTTCGGCACATGACCAAGGTCACCCACGACCATCTGCTGGACCCGGGCTACCTGGCGTCGCGGGCGGCGCTGATCGACCGTCGGCGCGCGCAGGTGTTCGGGCATGGAGCGCCGAACGAGGGCGGGACCGTGTGCCTCGCCACCGGCGATGCGGGCGGCATGATGGTCTCCTACATCCAGTCGAATTATTCGGGCTTCGGGTCCGGCGTGGTGGTCCCGGAGACGGGCATCAGCCTGCAGAACCGTGGATACGGCTTCACCCTGGCCGAGGGCCATCCCAACCAGGTCGGGCCGAGCAAGCGTCCGTTCAACACGATCATCCCAGGCTTCGTGATGCAGAACGGCGCGCCGTTGATGGCGTTCGGCTTCATGGGCGGGCCGATCCAGGCGCAGGGCCACGTGCAGGTTGTGGTTCGAACCCAGGTGTGGGGGCAGGATCCGCAGACGGCGGTGGACGCGCCCCGCTGGCGCCACGTCGCCGGCCTGCAGGTGGCGGTCGAGACCACGTTCCCGGCCTCGACGCTGGGCGACCTGGAGGCGCGCGGCCACGAACTCGTCCGAGAGCCGCCGGATTCCGCCTTCGGGTTCGGGGGCGCGCAGCTCGTGCGCCGGATCGAGGGCGGCTACGTCGGCGGCTCCGATCCCCGCAAGGACGGCCATGCCGGCGGATTCTAGAGCCTCGCCCGGCGACGTCTGAAAACCCCGCTGCGACGCGCGCTGAAGCGGCGCCCGTCACGGCGCGCGCCTCATCCAACCGAGATCGAGCAGCATATGTCGTCACCGGACGCGGCCGTGAGCGCAACACCCGTCCGCGGTACATCGCAAATGTACAAGGCGGTGATTGCATCCTCGATCGGAAACGCTCTCGAGTTCTACGATCTGACGCTGTACCTGTACTTCGCCGTCACGATCTCGAAGTTGTTCTTCCCGACCAGCAACCCGACCACGTCGCTGCTGATCGCCCTCGGCAGCTTCGGCATCTCGTACCTGATGCGCCCGCTCGGAGCGATCGTACTCGGCCTCTATGCGGACAGAGCCGGCCGCAAACCCGCTTTGATGCTGTCGATCATGCTGATGATGGTCGGGACCTTCATGATGGTCGTGATGCCGTCCTACGAATCGATCGGCATCATGGCCTCGGTCGGCGTGCTGGTGGCACGGCTGATCCAAGGTTTCTCGGTCGGTGGCGAATTCGGCGCGTCGACCGCCTTCATGGTCGAGCACGGGCCGACGCGAAAAGGCTTCTTCGCGAGCTTCCAGTTCGCCAGCCAGGGTCTGGCGAGCGTTCTGGCGGCCTTGTCCGGGGTCATCCTGAGCGCCACGCTGAGCCCGGACCAGATCGCCGCGTGGGGCTGGCGCCTGCCGTTCGCGTTCGGGCTGCTGATCGGTCCCGTGGGCCTCTACATCCGTCGTAACATCGCGGAGACGCCCGAATTCGAGGCCTCGGCCGAGACGGGCGACGCGCGCTCACCCGTACGCGACCTGTTCGGACAGCAATGGCTGAACATGCTGCTGGCGACGGGGCTCGTGGCGACCTCCACGGCGCTGAACTACATGATCAGCTATACGCCGACCTACGCCGTCAAGCAACTCGGCCTGCCATCCTGGATCGGCTTCCTGGCGTCGTTCGTGGGCGCCGTCATGCTGATGACAGTCGCACCGCTGGTGGGGCACTGGTCGGACACGGTCGGCCGGACACCGATCATGCGGATCGTGGTAATCGCGGTGTTCGTGCTGATGTTTCCCGCCTTCGCGCTGCTGATCAGCTATCCGGTGCTGCTCGTCATCGTGCCGGTGCTCGCCCTGATCGGCGGCCTGAAGGCGAGCTACAGCGCGGCCCTGCCGGCGCTCATGGCCGAGATCTTCCCGACACGCACCCGCAGCACGGGCATGAACATCAGCTACAACGTGGGCGTGACGGTCTTCGGCGGCTTCGCACCGTTCTGGATCGAGAGCCTGATCGCGGTCACACACACGCCGCTCGCGCCCAGCTTCTTCCTGATGTTCGCGGCCGGAATCAGCCTCACGTGCCTGGTGCTGGTCCGTCGAAAATTTGGATTGCGATGATCTGGGTTTTCTCGGTCTGACGTTGGCATCGGCTGCCGCGTCCAATTGAGCCGAGGCGTGCCCTACGGAGCCTGATCCGGGGGTGAGGCAGCTGTCCGGCCGTGATCCAGGCGCATGAGGACAGAACCGTCAGGGGTTTGCAGGGGCAGATACCGCAGGACCGGCCCAGGACATCCTCTGCTATACCGTCGTTGCCACGCCTCGATCGCACTTCCGATCTCGGCTGACGATGGGACACCGTTCGAGTTCGGCCAACGTCGCGCAAGCGGTCCCGATGGCGAAGTCGCTCGCAGGCGGACTTCGCCTCAACACTCCGATCGGCGCGATTGAATTTGTGCGGCGCGCCATAATTCGGCACGTCGAGGGGTGCAGGACAGCCACGCGGCGCCGCGTTCGGCGGTCGCCGTGCCGGCCGTTAAACGACTGCTAACGCATCGAGCCGACCCTTCAGGCAGCGATCGGGGGCAGCCTCGTGAGCCCGGGCATAGTCCTTGCTCAGGATGTGTTCATCTCGCATGTGCGAGATATCGCAACGCTCCGTCCACCGATGACCGCGTTCACTTTTCTGGAGACCCACGGAATGCCGACCTCTCAGGCCCGCGTGCAGACCGCCGAGGCAAGCCGCTACCTGCAGCAGCTGTGCCGGCACTGGAGCCACAAGTTCAAAGTCGAGGCGACGCCCGAGCACGGCACCGTGCCGTTCGGCGAGGACCGCGTCTGCACCTTCGACGCCGAACCCGATGCCCTGGTGATGCGCATCGACAGCGCCGACCCGGTCAACCTCACCCGGCTCGAGAACGTGGTCGCTGATCACCTTGCCCGCTTCGCCTTCCGCGAGAGCCTCGGCGATATCCGCTGGTCCCGCGCCGCCTGAGCTGTCGCCGACGTTGCCGGGGCGCGAATCCTGAGGACGCGCGAGCGGTCGCGTTCCGATATGGGCCGTCTGGCTTCAGACCGGGACGGCTGTCTCAATCCTGACCGGTAAGGGTCCGGCTGCTGGCGTAGGCTTTGCAACCGGGAAGCGCTGCGCGGATCCGCGTCGGCAACCCTGGATCGGAGCGGGACGACGGTATGAAGCGACGCACTCTGCTGCGAGGCGCTGGCGCCTTGATGGCCGGAGCCATGGCACGCCCTGCCCTGGTCCGGGCGGCCTCAGCCACGACACTCCGCTTCGTGCCTTACGCAGACCTCGCTCTGCTCGATCCGATCATCACCACGAATTACGTCACACGCACGCACGCGTTGATGGTGTTCGACACGCTGTACAGCCTGGATGCGTCCTACCGCGCGCAGCCGCAGATGGTCGGGAGCCAGGACGTATCGCCGGACGGTTTGACCTGGCGGCTGACCCTGCGCGACGGCCTACGCTTCCACGACGGCACCCCGGTTCTCGCCCGCGACGTGGTGGCGAGCCTCAAGCGCTGGTCCGGGCGCGATGCCTTCGGGGGCGCGCTGTTTTCCACCGTCGACGAACTCTCGGCCCCGTCCGACACCGTTGTGCAGTTCCGGCTCAAGAAACCGTTCCCGCTTCTCCCGGACGCCCTGGCAAAGCCGACCTCCTACCTGCCGGTGATCATGCCGGAACGGCTGAGCGCGACGCCGGCCACGCAAGCCGTGGCGGAGATCGTCGGCAGCGGGCCCTATCGCTACGTCGCGACCGAGCGCGTACCGGGCTCCCTCAACGTCTACCGCCGGTTCGAGGCTTACCGGCCCCGCGAGGACGGCACGCCGAGCTTCACCGCCGGCCCCCGGATCGCGCATTTCGACCGGATCGAATGGCGCACGATCCCCGATGGCGCCACCGCGGCCGGCGCCCTGCGTTCGGGCGAGATCGATTGGTGGGAGCAGCCGCTGGTCGACCTCGTGCCCGATCTGCTGCGCCAGCGGGACGTGCGCGTCGAACTGGTGGAGACGACCGGCCTGATCGGGCAGATCCGCCTCAACCATACCCTGCCGCCCTTCGACAATCCCGCGATCAGCCGGGCGCTCCTGTCGGCCGTCGATCAGAACGAGATGATGGACGCGGTCGCAGGCAGCGATCCGTCGATCCGGCGCGGTCCCGCGGGCATCTTCACCCCCGGCGGCCCGATGGCTTCGGAGGCTGGGATGTCGGTATTCACCGGTCCGCGCGACCTCGCAGGCGCCAAGCGGGCGCTGGCGGCGGCCGGCTACAACGGCGAGCGGGTCGTGCTGCTGGCGGGCACCGACGTGCCGCGGATCAACGCGGTCTGCGAGGTGATGGCCGACCTCTGCCGTAAGCTCGGGATGAACCTCGACGTCGTCTCCACCGACTGGGGCACGGTGAATCAGCGGATCCTCAATGCGAAGCCGCTCGACCAGGGCGGTTGGTCGATGTTCGGCATCTTCTCCGGTGGGCTCGACATGATCTCGCCGGCCTACCACTTGGCGGCCCGCGGCAACGGCCGGGCCGGCGTCCCGAGTTGGCTGACGGATGCGCCCCTGGAGGAGATGCGCGCCGCGTGGTTCGCAGCCCCGGATGTCGGCGCTCAGAAGGCCTTGGCGGCGACCATCCAGGCCCGGGCCCTGGAGGTCGGCGCCTACATTCCGTGCGGCCAGTATTTCCAGCCCACCGCCTACCGGCGCGACCTGGACGGTATGCTCACTGGTTTGCCGCTGTTCTGGAACCTGCGCCGGTCGGCCTGATCGATTAGCCGATCGCCAGAAGGCTGGCATTGCCACCGGCGGCCGCGGTGTTGATCGCGGTCGAGCGCTCCTCGATCAAGCCAGGGAGCGCATACAGGTCGCCTGCCGCAAGCGCGTCGATTGCGCGGGCCTGAACCTGAAGGATCGGACCGGGACGGTGGGCGATGGCGCGGTTCAGCGCCTGCAAACCCTCGGGTCCACCTTCGTACAGCACCGCCCGGACCTCGCCGGCCTGCCTGAGATCCGCCGCGCGTTTGACCCGGGCCGCGAGTTCGGCCGGTAGCTCGGCCAAGACCGCGAAGATCCTGTCCGGACTCAGCACCACGGCGCGGTTGCCTGTGGCGATGATCGCACCGAGTTGAAGGATCAGGCCGCGCTCGGTCTCGGCGATCGCCGCGACGCGCCCGCGTGGGCGCAACGCGTAGAGATTGCGCTCCCCGACCGGCCCGGCGAGCGCAATCTCCGCGCCCTGGATCGGAGGCAACGCTGCAACGGTGTCGGCGAGCGGGCCGAACCCACGGACTCGCAGCCACGCCGCGTAGCGTCGGCCCAGATCGCCTGAGCCCTCAAGACCATCGAGCGCGGAAGCCGGCGGCCGCTTCAGCAAGCGGCCGAGATAAAGCGGACCGCCGGCCTTGGGCCCGGTACCGGACAACCCGGACCCGCCGAAGGGCTGGACGCCGACCACCGCGCCGATGACGTTGCGGTTGACGTAGCGGTTGCCGGCCCCGACGCGGTCGAGAATCCGGTCGGCGGTCTCGTCGATGCGGGTCTGGAGGCCGAACGTCAGGCCGTAACCGGTGGCGTCGATCTCGTCCAACAGGCGGCCGAGATCGTGGCGCGCGTACCGCAGGACATGCAGGACCGGCCCGAACACCTCATGCTCGACATCCGCGACGCGGGTGATCTCGATGAGCGTGGGCGGAACGAAGGTGCCGTTCGCCGTCTCGGCCGGCAGCGAAACCTGGTGGATGGCGAAGCCGCGTCCCCGCATCGTCTCGACATGCTTGTTCAGGCGTTCGGCCGCCGCCTGGGTAATGACAGGGCCGACATCGACTGCGAGCCGGCGGGGATCGCCGACGACCAGCTCGCGCATGGCGCTCCGCAGCATGTCCACGGTACGGTCCGCGATCTCCTCCTGAAGGCACAGGATACGCAGGGCCGAGCAGCGCTGGCCGGCGGAATCAAACGCCGAAGCGATGACGTCGGCGACCACCTGCTCGGCCAGGGCGGAGGAATCGACCACCATGGCGTTCTGACCGCCCGTCTCCGCGACGAGCGGGATCGGCTCGCCGTCGCAGCCCAGGCGCTCGGCGAGACGTCCCTGGATCGTCTTTGCGATGCCGGTCGAGCCGGTGAACATCACGCCCTGCACGCGGGCGTCGCCGACCAGGGCCGCCCCGACGTCGCCGGCCCCCGGAAGGATCTGCAGGGCATCCTCCGGGATGCCGGCGCCGTGCAGCAAGCGGATCGCCTCCCAGGCCGTGAGCGGCGTCTCCGCGGCGGGCTTGGCCAGGACCGGGTTGCCGGCCGCCAGGGCGGCGGCGACCTGCCCGACGAAGATCGCCAGCGGGAAGTTCCAGGGGGCGATGCAGACGACCGGACCGAGCGGGGCGTGCGGGCCGGTGAGAGTCCGCTCGGCCTCGGCCGCGTAGTAGCGCAGGAAATCCACGGCCTCGCGGATCTCCGCGACGGCGTTGGCGGAGGATTTGCCGGCCTCGCGCACGATCAGCCCGATCAGCACCGGCATCCGTGCCTCGAAGGCGTCGGCCGCGGTGCGCAGACGCGCGGAGCGCGTCTCGGTCTCCACCGCCGCCCAGGTCTCGGCTGCCGCCTCCGCCCGGGCGAGCGCCGCCTCGATGGCGGGGACCGACGCGGCGCGGACTGTCCCGACCACGTCCCGATGGTCGGCGGGGTTGTGCACGGGCGTATCGGCTGAGGCCGGATCGGCCCCCGACGGCACGGCGCGCCAGGGCGTCCTCCCGCTTTCCGCCAGCGCCGCAGCGAGTCGGCCCAGGACGGCCTCGTCGGCCAGGTCGAGGCCCGCGGCATTGGCACGGCTGAGTCCGTAGAGATCGCGTGGCAGGGCGATCCGCTCGTGCGGTGCGCCCGGGACTGGCATCGCCGCGACGGCGGCGACGGGATCGGCGATCAGCGCGTCCACCGGCACGGACACGTCGCCGACCCGGTTCACGAAGGAGCTGTTGGCGCCGTTCTCGAGGAGCCGCCGCACGAGATAGGCCAGCAGGGTCTCGTGGGTGCCCACCGGCGCGTAGATCCGGCACGGCCTGTCGAGGTCGGCCCCGCCGACCACCGCTTCGTAGAGCGGCTCCCCCATGCCGTGCAGGCACTGGAATTCGTATCGGCCGAGGCGGAAATCGGGGCCCGCCATCTCGACGATGCTGGCCAGCGTCTGTGCGTTGTGCGTGGCGAATTGTGGAAAGATCGCGTCGGGTGCGGCGAGGAGCTTTCGCGCGCAAGCGAGGTAGGACACGTCCGTGTGCAGCTTGCGGGTAAAGACCGGGAAGTCCGCGAGCCCGTCCACCTGCGCGCGCTTGATCTCGCTGTCCCAGTACGCGCCCTTCACCAGACGGACCATCAGCCGCCGCCGGCTGCGCCGGGCCAGGTCGATCAGCACATCGATCGCGAATGGGCAGCGCTTGCCGTAGGCCTGTACGACGAAGCCCAGCCCATCCCATCCGGCGAGACCCGGGTCGAAGACCAGCGTCTCGAGGATGTCGAGGGACAGGTCGAGGCGGTCGGCCTCCTCGGCGTCGATGTTGAGACCGATCTCGTAGCGCTTGGCGAGACGGGCGAGGTCCCGAATGCGGGGCGCCAGTTCCGCCATCACGCGCCCGCGCTGGGATCTCGTGTATCGGGGATGAAGCGCCGACAGCTTGATCGAGATGCCCGGCCCCAAGAGGACGCCGCGCCCGGCAGACGCATCCCCGATCGCTCGAATCGCCTCCTGGTAGGCGCTCAGATAACGGTCCGCGTCCTCGGCGGTGAGGGCAGCCTCGCCGAGCATGTCGTAGGAGTAGGTGACCCCCCTCGCCTCCACCTGGGCGGCGTTGCGCAGGGCCTCTCCGATGTCGCGCCCGGTGACGAACTGCTCGCCCATCAGCCGCATGGCGAGATCGACCGCCTTGCGGATCAGCGGTTCACCGCCGCGCGCGATCAGGCGGGTCAGCGTCGCCGACAGCCCGGATTCACTGCGTGTCGCCGTGAGCCGGCCGGTCACCAGCAGGCCCCAGGTCGCGGCGTTCACGAAGGGCGACGGGCTGTGGCCGAGATGCGCGGCCCAGTCGCCACCGGCGATCTTGTCCCGGATCAGCGCATCGCGGGTGGCGGCGTCGGGAATGCGCAGCAGCGCTTCGGCGAGACACATCAACGCCACGCCCTCCTGACTGGAGAGCGCGTATTCGTGGATCAGGCCTTCGACGCCGCCGCGGCGGGTGTTGCGACGCAGCCCTTCCACCAGACGCCGGGCTATGTTGGCGACGCGCCCGGCCGCGTCGGGCGGCAAGCGGGCGAGATCGAGGAGCGGTGCCACGCAATCCGGCTCGGGGCGCCGACACGCCGCGACCATCGCGGCCCGGAGTGGCGACAGGGAGACCACGTCGTCCGCGAAGGCCGTGAACGGGTCGTCCGTCGGGACGGCGGGACGGTGCAGAACGCCTGATTCTGGCATGTTCGCTTCCTCGGGCTGAAAAAACTCACCGCCTGTGTGCACCAGGCTACGTCTCCGGGGCATCGTCCCGAAAGGTGGCTGCCGACGCGGATCGGGTGCCGCTCAGCGCACGGGTTTCGCGCACCTGCCAGGATCGCCTTGTGACCGGCCGCCATGTGACGGACGGCCGTACGCAGTCCCCTCCTGCTCGGGCCATGATAGAGGGACGGTCATGACCGCGATCCTGATCTACGGAGCCACCGGCTACACCGGGACGCTCCTGGCCGAACATGCCCTTGTGCAGGGCCTTCGCCCGATCCTGGCCGGCCGCGATCCGGACAAGCTGCGACCGCTGGCCGACCGGCTCGGGCTCGACTGGAGGGCGGCCCCCCTCGATGCCCCGGACCGGCTGCGGGACGCGCTCGCCGGCGTCGCCGCGGTGATCCACGCCGCCGGACCCTTCTCCAGGACGGCCCGCCCCATGGCCGAGGCGTGCCTCGCCGCAAGGACGCACTACGTCGACATCACCGGCGAGATCGACGTGCTGGAGTCGCTCGCCGCCCGGGACGCCGATGCGCAGGCGGCCGGCATCGTGCTGCTGCCCGCCGCCGGCTTCGACGTGGTGCCGAGCGATTGCCTGGCCGCCCACGTGGCCGGCCGGCTACCCGGCGCCACGAACCTGCGGATCTCCATCGGCGGTTTCGGTGGCTTCAGCCGCGGGACGGCCCGCACCATGGTCGAGGGCATCGCCTGGGGCACGCGGGTGCGGCGCGCCGGCCGCATCGTCGAGTTGCCAAGCCCGCCCCGCGGGAGCGCGGATTTCGGCCGCGGACCTCGGCGCACGGTGGGGCTCGGCTGGGGCGACGTGTCGAGCGCTTGGTACTCGACGCGGGTCCCCAACATCGAGGTGTTTTTTGAGGCGCTCCCCGCCATGTCTGCCGCAGCGGGCCTGCCCGCTGGCTTCCGGCGGATTATCGCCGGCGGCACGGTGCAGCGCCTCATCAATCGCGGCATCGACCGCCTGCCGGAGGGCCCGTCGGCGGCCGCGCGGGCGACGGCGCGCAGCACGTTCCTGGCCGAGGCCTGGGATGAGAACGGCAGGCGCGCGGCAAGCCGGATGGAGACCCCCGAGGGGTATACGCTCACCGTCCTGACAGCGCTGGAAGTCGCCCGGCGCGTGGCGGCGGGTGGGATCCCGGCCGGGTTCCACACGCCGGTCACCGCCTTCGGGGCGGATTTCATCCTGGGTTTTCCAAACGTCGTGCGGATGGATCTCTGATCTCGCATCCGGGCGTGTCGTTCGAACAGCGCGATCTCCGGAGGGCCCATTCTCCGAAGTGGCTCCGCTACGCTCGCAACGGCAATTGAGACTTCGATCGCCGTCAAATCAGACGGTTGCGCCGAGCTGCCAGGGGGCGAATTCCGACGATCCGAAGTCGAACTGCTCGCTCTTCGTCCGCTCGCCGCTGGCGACCCGAAGGATCAGCTCGAAGATCCGTTGGCCGGCCTGCTCGACGCTTTCCTCGCCGTCGAGGATCGTGCCGCAATTGACGTCCATGTCCTCCTCGAGCCGCTGGTACATGGCCGAGTTCGTGGCGATCTTGATCGACGGGGACGGCTTGCAGCCGAACACGCTGCCGCGCCCGGTGGTAAAGCACACGAGGTGCGCCCCGCCGGCCACCTGCCCGGTCGCGGAGACCGGATCGTAGCCGGGGGTGTCCATGAACACGAAGCCTTTGGCGATGACTGGATCGGCGTAGCGGACCACGTCGACCAGGTTGGTGCTGCCAGCCTTGGCCATGGCACCCAGCGACTTTTCCAGGATTGTGGTCAGGCCGCCGGCCTTGTTGCCGGGGGACGGGTTGGCGTCGATCTCCGAGCCCTCCCGACGGGTGTACTCTTCCCACCAGCGCATCAGATCGACGAGCTTCTGGCCAACCTCCGGGGACACAGCGCGCCGGGTGAACAGGTGTTCGGCCCCGTAGGTCTCGGTGGTCTCCGACAGGATCACGGTGCCGCCGTTCTCGACCACGCGGTCGCTGGCGATCCCGAGCGCCGGGTTGGCGGAAACGCCGGAATAGCCGTCCGAGCCACCGCATTGCAGGGCGACGATCAGCTCGCTCGCCGGCACGGTCTCCCGCTGCACCACGTTCGCCTCGGCCAGGATTCCCGTGACGAACGCGATGCCGGCCTCGACGGTCTTGCGCGTGCCGCCGAGCGTCTGGATGTTCATGCTGCGGATCCGGTCGCCCAGGCCCTGCTCCTCCAGGAAGGCGCCGATCTGGTTCACCTCGCAGCCGAGCCCGATCATCACGATGTGCGAGAAGTTGACGTGGCGGGCATAGCCCGCGAGCGTCCGGCGCAGGAGCCGCAGCGGCTCACCCATGGCCATGCCGCAGCCGGTCTTATGGGTCAGCGCGACGACGCCGTCGACATTCGGGTAAGCGGCCAGCGGATCGAGGCCGAGGATCGGGTGGCGCCGGAACGCGTCCGCGATCAGGTCGGCGACATGCGCGCTGCAATTCACCGAGGTCAGGATGCCGACATAGTTGCGCGTCGCCACCCGCCCGTCCGGGCGGCGGATGCCCTGGAAGGTCGCGGGTGGCGCGACCAGCCGGGTCGGGCGCGCATCGACCCCGAACGCGTAGTCGCGAGCGAACTCGCCCACGCCGAGATTGTGCACGTGGACGTGCCGGCCGGCCGCGATGTCGTCCTTGGCGAAGCCGATGATCTGTCCGTACTTGGTCACAGCCTCGCCCGAGCGGTGGGGACGGACCGCGACCTTGTGGCCGGGCAGGATCCGCTCGACGGCCATCACGCCCGGGGCGACCGGCGTGCCCGGCTCGATCGCAGTCCTGGCGACCGCGACGCCGTCGTCCAGCCGCAGGGTGATGACGGGATAGGCGGACAGCCTGTCGGCCGTGACCAGCATCGGACTTCCTCCCTGAGTCGCGCCTCGCCGGGCGCGTTCACGGGAAACCTAGCGCCCCTGCACGCAGGGCGCGAGAACCGCGGGTGACGCGGGAGCCCGGATGTCGTCGGCTGGCGTCAGGAGATCTCGCGCACCAGCTTGGCGATGAGCGCCCGGCCGAATGCCTCGAAGCTCTGCGCCGTCATGACGAACGCTCCTTCCCCGCCGATCACGGTCTCCCGGTAGTAGGCGGCCAGCCCGCCGGGGGGATTGGTGTGCTCTTTCAAATACCCCGGCATCCCGGTGGGATCGGTGAGGATGACGATGCCGTTGACCGTGGTGCCCAGCGCCACGGCGGCATCCCGGGCTTCGGCGATCGCGCGGCCGGAATTGCTGGTGCCGTCCCCGGAGATGTCGATCACCGTCCGCTCGGCGCGGTAGGGCGAGCTATCGATGAGCTTGGACGCGAAACCGATCGCCGACCCGATGGCGGTCCGGCCGTAGAAGGGGCGCGATGCTCCGGCCAGCCGCGCGGCGAAGGTAGCAGCATCGGCGGCCGAAGCGATGGTCATCCAGTCGACCGCGACCTGCTGCTCACTGGGCCCCGCCCAATCGAACAGCGCCACAGCGATGCGCCCGCGCTTCCCCTCGGCGATCGCCTGCAGGACGCGCCGGTCGCCGAAGGCTTCGGCATAGCCCCGTCGCTCCAACTCGAAGCGCGACGCGCTGATGCTCAGCGAGACATCGACCGCAAGCACCAGGAGAACATCGACCCCGGTCTCCGCGGCGGTGGCCCGCCGCGCCGTCAGCGACAGCGTGGCGAGCATCCCGGAGAGCAGATGGCGTCGCCGCATGGCCGAAAACCCGGTGTTGGGCGTCCGCACGGTCCGGCGGACCACCTCGGGCGTGCAACGAGCCTGCCGCCGGGCTGGTTCGGTGCCACCGGCACCGCATATGCGACACCGGCGCCCGGCTTCCAAGCGATAGGAGCGGCGGCGCCTCTCCGTGGTCGAAGCGGCGGGCTCATCGGCGATGCTGGCTCCGACCGCATTGCGGGAAGGTTCCGTTGCCCCGGGCGCGGGCGACGCCGCCTTCGGTCGCATCGGGCACCGGGCTGTCCGCCCTATCTCCGCGTGGTGAGGTGCATCAGGCGCCGAAACCGGGAAAGCTCGAAACCGACAATGCGTATCTTCAAGTGGATCGGCCGCGTCACGAGGGCTGTCGTGGTCGGCGGGGTGACGGGCACCGTCGCTTTGACCAGTCGGCTCCTCGACGGGACCATCGAGCTGGTCGGCCGGTCCTCCGAGCGCCTGGATGCGAAGCTCGGCGCCCTGGCGCACGCCTCGGAAGAACGCCGCCGCCAGCAGGGCCGCCGCCCGATCGATCCGATCACCCTGCAGAAGTAGACCGTAGCCCTACAGGCCCGGGCCCTTGGCGGCGCCGAGGATACGGCCCGGACGGCCTTCGGCGGCGCTCTGGACCAGAACGACCCAGCTGTCGGCCTCGGCGATCTCCGCCATGGTGCACGGGACATCGAACCGCGTCGGCTGGCCGGCCCAGGTGCCGAGACGCTGCATGCCGCGCACGACGTTGACATAGGTGGCCGTCCGGCCGCCGTTCTCCCCGCCCTGAATTGCGATGGCGCGGCTCCGCAGCACGGGCACGAGCCAGACGTCGCCGCGGGTGTCGGTCCTGGTGTCCGGCGCGGCGCCGACCTCGACGGTGATCCGGTCGCCGTGCATCTCGCCGCGGACCGGGATCGGCAGACCGCCGTGCTGCGTCGCCTCGCGCATCAAGCGTTCGAGGGCCGCTCGATCCGATCCGACCGCGAAGCCGCTGCCGTCGACCACGATCTGCGGCGTGAAGACCTGACGGGCGCCGCGAGCCCTGGCGTAGGCGCGCTGACGTTCGGTCAGAGGCCGCATCGCCAGGGTGTCTTTCCAGCCGAGATAATCCCAGTAGGTCACCGGCAGGGTCAGCGCGACCACGCCGGGCTGGCGTGCCAGGTCGCGGATCACGGGGTCGGCACTCCGGCAGGCGCCACAGCCCTGGCTGGTGAACAGCTCCACGACGGCGCGGACCGGCTCCGCCCGCGCCTGCGCCGAAGCCGAGACCGCGCACAGCAGCGCGGCAGCGCACAGCGCGCGGCTTTCGCCGGTCCTGGTACGGGCGCGGTGCCGATGCGTCATCGATCCATCAGAGCGGTTGGGACGCCGTGTGGGAAATCACGTTGGCTTGAGAGGCCTCTACCATCGGTTGAGCGGCCTGTGGGAGATTTCTCGCCTTAGGCAACATGTCCGGCCGCCACCGGCGGTGCATCCAGAGCCATTGGCCGGGATGCTCGCGCACCCAGCCATCCACGACCGCCGTCATCGCCTGCATGGCGCCGGTCACATCGATCACCCCGTCAGCGTTGCGCGGCAGGTCGAGCGGCGGCGTCAGTTCGAGCCGGAATCGGCCCTTCGGCAAGCGGATCACTCGGACGCCGTGAACCGGGCAGTCGTAGTGCCGGACGAGCTTGGCGAGTAGCGGGTTGGCCAGACAGGGCCGCCCGAGAAAATCGACCACGACGCCGCGGGTGAAGTGCTGATCGATCAGCTGCCCGAGATGTCCGCCGTTCTCGACCACGTCCCGCATGGCGAAGACGGCGCCGGGGGTCGACGCCGCCAGGCCCCCCATCGAACGCCGGCGGACCTCCTGCACGAGGCGCGCGGCGGCCGGGTTGTTGGGCGGCCGGAAGACGGCGGTCGCGTCGAGGCCGAACCGGGCCGCGCAGATCGCCGGGAGTTCCCAGTTCCCGAGGTGGGCGGAGAAGATCAGCCCGGGCCGACCGTCGTCGCGCAGGGCCGCGAAGTGCTCGATCCCCGCAACCTCCGTGCGCATCGTACCGGTGGCGTCGGGATCGTAGTCGAACAGCGAATCGAGGTGGGCGTATTCGGCGCCGGTCCGCCCGAGATTGTCCCAGGCCTCCAGGGCGATGCGCTTCCGCTCTGCCTCCGGCATGTCGGGAAACGCCCCGCGCAGGTTCGCCATGGCGGTGCGATGGGCCGGCAGCCATGGTCCGACCGTGCGCAGGAGCGCTGCGCCGAGCGCAGTCGAGCGATCCGGACCGAGGGCGCGGGCCAGCCAGACCAGGGCGCGTATCAACGGGATCATGGCGAATCCGGCAAGCCGGGGGAACGATCGTCTGAGGATGAGAGCGAGGCGCAGCACGTTAATTTCCCGGGCACGATGCGGGCAGGCCCGGCAGTTCGCGTGTAAGGCGACGCTTAAACCATGTCCGCCGCGGTGCGATAGCGCATCGCCGCGCGAGATGGCCGCCGCCCTTCGGAACGATGGCAGGCCAGCATTGGGCAAGGCGTCCGGGAGGAGATCCCAGGACGCAGCGCCGGCCGCTACAGGCTGACGAGAATCTTTCCGAACACCTTGCGGGATTCGAGCCGCTCCAGCCCCTGCGCGAAGTCGCCGAGCGGGTAGACCGTATCGACCACCGGGCGGATCCCCTGGGCCATCTTTTCGAGGGCCTGCGCGATGTTCGCCAAGGAGCAGCCGAATGAGCCGGTGATGCGATACTGCTGCTGGAACAGCTGCATCAGGTTCATGGTCGCCGAGACGCCGGAGGTCGAGCCGCAGGTTACCAGCCGGCCGCCGCGCTTCAGGCAAAGCAGCGAGCCGTTCCAGGTATCGGCGCCGACATGCTCAAACACCACATCGACGCCCTTGCGCTTGGTCAGCCGGCGGACCTCGCCCTCAAATCGCTCGGTGCGGTAGTTGATGACGTGGTCGGCTCCGAGCTCCGTCGCCTTCCGACCCTTCTCGTCGTCGCCGACCGTGGTGTAGACGGTGCAGCCGATCGCCTTGGCCATGCGGATCGCCGCGGTTCCGATGCCGGAGCCGCCGGCATGGACCAGGACGCTCTCTCCCGGCTCCAGGCGGGCGTTGTCGAACAGCATGTGCTGGACGGTGCCGAAGGCGATGCCCGCACAGGCTGCGTCCGTGTCGCTGACGCCATCCGGCACCTTCACGACCAGGCGGGCCGGCACGGTCACCAGCTCACGCGCAAAACCATCGACGTGGAAACCCATCACGCCGGAGACATCCTCGCAGAGGTTGTCGCGGCCCTCCCGGCAGGCCCGGCACTGCCCGCAGGTCATCGCCCCGTAGGGCACGACCCGATCGCCGGGCGCAACAGCGGTGACGCCTGCGCCGACCGCTTGCACGACGCCGGCCGCCTCGGCGCCGACGATGAGCGGCATCTTGCGCTTGGCGAACGCCATGCCGCGAAAGCCCCAGACGTCGATGAAGTTGAGGCCGACCGCATGGATACGGATCTGCACGTCGCCGGGCCCCGGCGCAGCGGGGGCCTCGACCTCGTTCAAGCGCAGGTCGCGGTCGCCGAATAGCTGTAGGGCTCGCATGTCGTCTTTCATCGTTCCGGCGCCAGGTAACGCCGCCGCGCCCACCCCACGGTTCGCCCGGCCTTGACCCGGCACCACGTCGCCCGGCTCGGCGTATCGGCGGTGCAGCCGAAGACCAGGGCACGGGTGCGGATCTCGCCGACCTGTTCGGCCGCGGCGTCCGGCTCGGCGCGGATCGAGAGAGGCTCGCCGGGGGAGAGCCCCGAGATCCGGTACGATTCCGGTTCGGCACGGGCACGGCCCGGGACGAGCGGAGCGGCGAGGCAGAGTCCGGCGAGGAGGGCGAGGCGGGCGCGCATTGGCAGGTCGCTAAAGCATCGCGCGTGCGAGGGGAATTGAGGGCGTCGGACTTATCACGGCGGTGGCGAAAGCCGCGAGCCTACAACGGAGACACGCAAGCGGAACTGCAATCAGGCGCGGTGGACGCCCATCATCGCGGTGAGACCGCCGTCCACCGGCAAGACTGCTCCGGTGATGTAGGCCGCCCCGTCGCCCATGAGGAACGCGGCCAGGGCGGCGACGTCCTCGGGCCGGGCGAACCGGCCGGCGGGAATCTGGCGCTCCATCCCGGCGCGGTGCGCGGCGTAGCGCGCCATCATGGCGGTGTCGACGAAGCCCGGCGCAATAACGTTGACCGTCACCCCGCGCTTGGCGGTCTCGATCGCGAGCGTGCGGCAATAGGCGATCAGCGCGCCCTTGCTGGCCGCGTATGCGGCGTTTCCGGCATTGCCCCGCAGGGCGGCCACAGAACCGATGGCGATGACGCGGCCCGCCCGGGCGCGGATCATCTCGCGCATCAGCGCCTTGGCGATCCGCGTCAGGGAAAAGAAGTTGACCTGCATGGCCGCCTCGGCCCGCTCCTGGTCGAACATCGCCGCCAGGGCGTCGCTGGCCTGACCGGCATTGTGGACGAGGCCGTAATAGGCCGTCGCCTCCGCGGCCTCGCAGAAGCCCTCGAGGGCGGCCTTGTCGGCAAGGTCCAAGGCGTGACCGGTGAAAGTGCGGTCCGGATGAGCCTCGTGCAGCTCGGCGAGCAACGCCTCGGCAGCCTCGGCCGAGGAGCGGTAAGTGAAGTCGACGGCGTGCCCGGCGCGTGCCAGCGCCCGTACGATCGCCAGGCCGACCCCCGAGGCGCCGCCGGTGACGAGGACGCGCCGTGCTTCGGGCGTGCCGCTCACGCCGGCTCCGCCCCGAAGACCAGACAAGTGTTCTGGCCGCCAAATCCGAACGAATTCGACAGCACCGTCCGCACCGTCATGTCCCGGGCGGTCTCCACCACATCGAGGCCGATCACTGGATCCGCCATCCGGTGGTTGATGGTCGGCGGGATGCGGCCATGCTGGATCGTCAGCAGCGAGACCGCCGCCTCGATGGCACCGGCTGCGGTCAGCGTGTGGCCGATCATCGACTTGTTGGAGGTCACCGGCAGGGACGGGGCGCCGGCGCCGAAGACCGCGGCGAGCCCGAAAGCCTCCATCTTGTCGTTCTCGGGCGTCGAGGTGCCGTGCGCATTGACCGTGTCGATTGCCTCCGGGGCGAGCCCGGCATCGTCGAGACTGGCCCGGATCGCCGCGATGACCGGCGCTCCGTCAGGGCTGGAGCGGGTGCGATGAAAACCGTCGCCCTTCTCGCCGCAGCCGAGCACGTAGCCGAGGATCCTGGCGCCCCTGGCGATTGCGGCCTCCGCATCCTCAAGGACCAGGGCGGCCGCGCCCTCTCCCATCACGAAGCCGTCCCGATCCTTCGAGAACGGCTTCGAGGCCTCCGCGGGGACATCGTTGCGCGTGGAGAGCGCCGAGAGCAGCGAGAACCGGATCAGCGATTCCGGGTTCACGGAGCCGTCGGTGCCGATGCAGAGCGCCGCTGCGGTCTCGCCCCGGCGGATCGCCTCGACACCGAGCTGGATCGCGGTGGCGCCGGAGGAGCAGGCGGTGGAAAGCGAGATCGGCGAGCCCTTGGTGCCGAACCGGTCGGCGATGCGATCGGCCACGGTGCCGAAGATGAACAGGTCGTGCCAATCATCGAAGCGCCGGGTCGCAGCGGCCCGGAGCAACCCGGCGTAATCGACCGCGCCGTCGCCGCCGGCGGCCTCGGCGAGCGCCTGGCGCTGCGGCCATTCCATCTCGACGGGGGGGACCGCGATGAACAGGGCCCCCGGGAAATCACCCTTCGTGCCGATGCCGGCCTGCGCGACCGCCTCCTCGGCGGCCTCCGCGGCAAAGCGCTCGGACAGGAGCGGGGCAATCAGCGGATCGGTATCCAGGAAATCAACGGTGCCGGCGATGCGGGTGCGGAGACCCTCGGTCGAGAATCGGGCGATGGCATGGATGCCGGACCGGCCCGCACAGAGGGCCGCCCAGGTATCGGCTTGGCCCTGACCGAGGGAGGAGACGACGCCGATGCCCGTCACCGCGATCAGCGGCCGGCCCCTGGCGTCGCGATGGGATCGCGCGCTCATGGCGCGTCTGTACGGGATTTTCCGGCGGCGTACACCCGGTCCGTGTATGCCGTTCAGGCTGCGCGCCGCGAAGCCGAAAACGCTCTGAGCGCCCCGAACAGCACCCGCGCCCCGGTCTCGATATCGGCAATGCTCGCGAATTCGGCGGGGTTGTGGCTGATGCCGCCTAGGCAACGCACGAACACCATGGCGATCGGTGCGATCGCCGCCACCGCCATGCCGTCATGCCCGGCGCCGCTCGGCAGAGCGACGACGGGCAGGCCCTCGGCCGCGATGGCGTCGCGGATCAGCGCGGTCAGCCCGGGATCGCACGGCACTGCCCCGGCCTCGTGCAGGAGGCTGACGCCGAGATCGAGGTTGCGGCGCGCCGCAATGCCATTGAAATCCGCCTGGATGTCGGCGAGCGCGGCGAGGCGCTGAGCGTCGTCGGGCGCGCGAAGATCGAGCGTGAATCGCACCCGCCCGGGTATCGTGTTCCCGACGCCCGGTTCGACCACCATCCGGCCGACGGTGCCGACCAGATGCTGCTCTTCGCGGCATCGTGCCTCCACGGCGAGCACGCAGTCCGCGGCGCCCGCCAAGGCGTCGCGCCGCTCGCCCATGGCGACAGTGCCGGCATGGCCGGCCTCGCCGACCAAGGTGAATTCCAGGCGGCTGGCGCCCGAGATCGCGGTCACGACGCCCACCGGCAGGCCGGCCTTCTCGAGCATCGGCCCCTGCTCGATATGCAGTTCGAGGTAGCCGAGAATCGCGACCGGCGGACGCGCCGCGGACGCGATCGCCGCGGGGTCGAGCCCGGACGTCCGCAATGCCGCGGCGAGGGAGATCCCATCCGCATCCGTGGCATCGAGGACGGCCGGGTCGAGGCGGCCCGCGAAGGCGCGGCTGCCGATGAGGGTGGCGGCGAAGCGGACACCCTCCTCGTCGGCGAAAGCCACCACTTCCAAGGCGTGCGGCAGGCGGATGCCGTCGCGCGCTAGAGCCTCGACGCAGGCGATCCCGGCGACCACGCCGAGCGGCCCGTCGTAGCGGCCGGCATTGCGGACCGTATCGAGATGGGATCCGATGACGAGAGCCGGACCACCCGGGTCAGGACCTTCGAGGCGGCCGATCAGGTTGCCGACGGCATCGTGCCGCACGGTCAGGCCGGCCTCGCGCATCCATCCCGCCACCAGCGCCTCGGCCCGCGCCTGCTCGGGTGTCAGGTAGAGGCGGGTGATGGCGCCGGGCTCGGCGGTGATCGCAGCCAGCGCGTCGAGGCGGTCCTGGATGCGCGGGGCGAAGATCATCGCGCGGTCTGGTCCGTCCGGGGCGCGTTGGCGAGGCGGAGCACCGTCTGCAACAGGACGTCGGCACCGGCCGCGCAATCGCCCGGCGTGGCGGATTCAGACTCGTTATGGCTCACGCCATCCTTGCACGGCACGAAGATCATCGCGGTCGGCACCTTGGCGGCTAGGTTGCAGGCGTCGTGCCCGGCCCCCGAGATAATCCGGCGCTGCGGATGCCCGAGGCTCTCGGCGGCGGCATCCACGGCGGCCACGATCGCCGGATCGAACGGCACCGGTTCCTTGCGCCAGATCCGGGTCAGGGCGACCTCAAGCCGGCGTCGCTCGGCGATCTCGGTCGCGGCCTCGCGCAGGCTCGCCTCCATGGCGTCGAGGGTTGTGGATCGGGGGTCGCGCACGTCGACCGTGAAGGCGACCCGCCCCGGCACGACGTTGCGCGAAGGGGCCAGGATCACGGCCTCCCCGATCGTGGCCACCGCGGTCGGCGCATGCGCCAGGGCGATCCGCTCGGCCGCAAGCGCGAACTCGGAGAGGGCCAACAGCGCGTCCCGGCGGCGCGGCATCGGCGTGGTGCCGGCGTGGCTCTCAAAGCCGGTGATTCGCCCGTCGAACCACATGATGCCCTGGCCGCCCTCGACCACCCCGATGGTCTTGCCTTCGGCCTCCAGGATCGGGCCCTGCTCGATATGCAGTTCCACGAAGGCACCGATCTCGCGTGCACCGACGGCTTCGCCGCCGTGATAGCCGATCGCCGCCAGGGCTTCGGCGACGGTGACGCCGGCCGCGTCGCGCTTGACCAGGATCTCGTCCGTCGTGAAGTCACCCGCATAGGCCGCCGACGCCATCATGGCCGGGGCGAAGCGCGAGCCCTCCTCGTTGGTCCAGTTGACCACCATCAAGGGTGCCTCGGTCTCGATCCCGGCATCGTTCAGGCTGCGCATCACCTCCAGTCCGGCCAGGACTCCGAGCACGCCGTCGAACTTGCCGCCGGTCGGCTGCGTATCGAGATGCGATCCGAACGCGATCGGCGCGCGGCTCATGTCTCGCCCCGGCCGCACGGCGTACTGGGTCCCGAGCGCATCCACCGAGACCGTGAGGCCGGCCGTCTCGCAGGCTTCCCGGAACCAGTCGCGCACGCAACCATCCTCGGGCGACAGAGTCAGGCGGTTGATGCCGCCGGCCGGCGTACTGCCGAACGTCGCCGTCTCCAGGATCGTGGCCCACAGGCGCGATCCGTTCGCGCGCAGGTTATCGGTCTTGCTCGGGGTGGTTTCGGGCATGGCGGGTCCTCTCACGGCGCTGGGCCGTGCGAATCGTTTCTCGGTCACCGTTATCAGGCGATGGGCCGGCCCGGAGCAACGGTGATGCCAGCCGGCGGGATCAGACCGGAGGCCGGCGTACCGGATTGGCGCGCAACAATGCCTCGCCGTCGACCTGCAGCGCGATGGCGATCTCGCCCAGGGCGTTCGCTTCGATTCCGCTGATCCCGTCCTGGTCGGCGACGTCGGCGGCGATCAGGAAGACGTTCTCCCGCTGGCTCATCGGCCGATCCGCGACGGCGGCAACATGGCGGAGATTCTCGGCCCGGCCGAGACGGGTGCGGGCCCGAGCGATCCCTTCGTACAGCTCCGTCTCCAGCATCAGCGCGTCGTAGCCCTTCACCAGGACCGGATCGGCGCGCAGACCGTGCAGGGCCGTGTCGAACTCCTCGCTCGCCACCTCGCCGTCGGCGACGATGACGTTGGCGGCGGCCGAGACAGCCGCGAGCATCAGCGCCTTGTCGCCCGCATAGGCTGTCACGGTACGGCCGACATGGCCGAAAATGTCGCTCAGAAGGCTCATGCCGAATATTCGAGGATGTCCGCCGGAGCGGGAGGGATAGCAGACCGCGGTCGCGAAGGAAGGGGCTGTGAGGCGCTTGGTCAACGCGACGCGGTTCGGATCTTGGGTCGGAGCTTCGCAACAGGCGAGCACCAAAAATTCGCCAGCAACATCCGTCTGTGAATCAGGCATTCAACCGCGTCCCCAGCGCGGTCGGACAGATCCCGGGCCTGCCATCCCCCCCTCGGGCGCGCCCGGTTTTTGTTCAACGCCGTCGGGACGGTGCGCGCGTGGCCCCAACCGCGCTCGCCGGTCCGGCGGCGGATTCCTGGGCGAGAAGATCCACCACCGCCGACAGGGCCTCGCGTTCCCGGGCCCCGCGTTTGCGGGCTGCGGAAAAGATCGCGAGCTGTCGATCGGCGCTCGATCCTTCCGCCACGATGGTCCGGGCGTGCGCGCAGGCCTCCGCGCAGCCGAGCGCTTCGGCATCCTCTGCCGTCTCCTCGAGCAATGTCTCGACCGTCTCGGTCATCGGCACCGCCTGCTCCCGCGCCTCGTCGATCAGCTTGGCCTTCACCCCGTCGCGTTCGGCCCGCCACAGGTTCTCACGGATGAAGCCCCGGGATGCGGCCGTCATCCCGGCATGGCGTGTTTGGTCCCGGACCACCCGACGCACCAGGCAGCGGAACAGGCTGGCGATGCAGAGTCCGTCGTCGAGGCGAGGGCAGCTGTCTGCGACGCGCAGCTCGAGAGTCGGATATTTGAGGGACGGGCGGATCTGCCACCACAGGAAGGTCGCATCCGCGATGGCGCCGCTGCGGGTCATCACGTCGACGTAGCGGGCGTAGTCGGCCGGGCCGGCAAAGAGTTCCGGCAGGCCGGTGCGGGGCAACTCGGCGTAGGCGCGAGTCCGATAGCCGGCCATCCCGGTCCGTTCGCCCTGCCAGAACGGCGAGGAGCTCGAGAGCGCGAGCAGCACCGGCAGGAACGGCAGCAGCCGCCCCATGAGGTCGATGCGGGTGTCGGGATCCGGTACCTCGACATGGACGTGCAGTCCGCAGACGAGGTTGCGTTGCCCGACCATCCGCAGGTCGGCCATGATGCCGTGGTAGCGGGCCTTGTCGGTGGCAGATTGGTCCCGCCACCGGGCCGTCGGATGCGTCCCGGCCGCGAAAGGCAGGATTTCGCGCTCAGAACCGATTTCAGAAAGCCTCCGGCGCTGCTCCGCCAGATGGCCCCGCGCCGCTTCGGTGTCGTCGGTCGGGGGTGAGGCGATCTCGATCTGACACTGGAGTTGCTCACGCTCGACTGTGTCCAGCCGCGCCTTGACGGCTGCGTGGAACGCCTTCAGCCGGGCTCGCGGCGAGCCGCGCGTGCGGGCGTCGGCGAGGAAGAACTCTTCCTCCATCCCGAACCGATAGGCATGGGCCATCCGCGCTCCTCGCCGGGGACGTCGGCCCAGGCCGGCATTCCGATCGACGAAGCGTCGCGAGATCCGTGCCGGACCCGATCGCAATCGGGCACGGATCCGCTGTCTCGGCCGGGAAACGCGGGGTCAGGCAGCGTCTGTCAACGCCAGAACGGCTTGACGTCCAGCAGCTCGGCGCGCGCCTCCGCGGCCTCGATCAGAAGCTCCCGGGTGCTCGCGTCGTCCGGACCGGGCATCGGCGCCCCGCCCAGGCTCTCCATCATCGTGCGCGCCGTCTCCAGGTCGTTCAGCGCGCCGAGGTGATCCTGCAGGTCCGAGAGCGCGGTGCCGAACTTGTCCTGGCGACGCCGCGCCTTCTTTTTCGTGTAGAGCCCCGCGAAGAATTCGGCGCCGTAGCGCAGTTTCTTCGCGGCGATCCGTGCCCGGTGGCGGGTGTGCGGATCGAGCTTCTTCAAGCCCCGGCCGCGCTTCTTCAGACGCTCGCGGGCCCGATCCAGGACGCGCGCCGCGAAGGTGCTGCCGTCCTCGGCGGCGGCATCCTGGACCGCCCAAGACCCAGCCTCGACCCAGCCGGCGAAGTCGATGATCAGGCCGCGCCATTGCGGGCTCTCCAGGATCGCCAGGACTGCGTCGTAGGCTTTGGCGCGCTCGGCCTCGGCCAGCTCGCGCACGGCGGTGAGGTCGGTGTCGTCCGGGCGCTCCTTGGCGAGGTTCGGCAGGGTATGACCGAGGAACACGTCGAGGTTGCGGGCATGCCCGAACGGTTCGGTGACGCGCTTGATCTCGTCGCCGAAGGTGGCCGCGCGTGGGTCGGTCTCCAGCATGGGGGCGAACAGCGACAGGGCCGAGCGCAGGCGCCGCAGCGAGACGCGCATCTGGTGCAGGGCCTCCGGCGCATGGCCCGCAAGGAACGCGGTCTCGTTAAGGCGCAGGTGGCGCAGGCAGGCGCGGGCCACCCGGCGGAAGACGTCGCCGACGCTCGCCCCCTCGGGCAGCACCACCGGCTCGGCCTTGACCGAGGACGGGCTGGTCGCGTCGACCAGGGCGAAGCCGCGGCTGCTCTTGGCGGTGGCGCTCAGGCGCAGCGGAACGGTCTCGGCCAGATGCTGTGCCAGGGCGAACAGGTCGGCGGGCTCGCCGTCGGCGAGCTCGAGTTCGACCTCGCAAATCGGGGTATCGCCGGCCGGGCTTTCGACCCGACCTTCATCCAGAGTGACCAGGATGCGCGAGGTGCCCTGCAGAACCGGGATGACCCGACGCGTGACCACCGTCGAGAACAGCTTCACCAGGGGCGCGTCCGCCTTGCGCAGGACCTTGTCCGCTGCAGTCTCGGCCCAGGCCGCGGGATCGGGCATCTCGCCCGCGATCTCGGTCTCCCACTCGGACCGGTCGAACAATCCGACACCGCCCTGCCCGGCCTTCACGGTCTGGATGTGGCGGTCGCCTTGATTGCGGACCCGCAGGGTCAATCCGGCGGCGCGCAGATCCTGTTCCGCGGTATCGTAATAGCTGCTGACGAGGAGTTCGGGCTCGGAGCCTTCGGATCCCTGAAGCCGGGGATGGGCCGCCAGCGCGGTCAGGTCGGGACCCGCGCAATCGAGCTTCAGCTCAATCTCGCGGGGGGCGGCCACGGCGTGGCTATCGGTCTCGCTCATGCTCTCCTCTTCGAAACGTCCGGTTCTTAACTCGGCGGGGCGCCCACCGGTTTGCATCCGGGCGTCGTGAAAGCCGATCTAGGGCCGATCCGGACTTTCTGGCAATCGGGGCCACCCCTAAGTCCTTGATCGGACGTGCACGATCGTGCCGATCCGGCGCCCGGCACGCATATGAGGTTGCACCGGGTATCCACGGTATCGGCCGAAGCGGTCCGTGGCATGCGTATTGAGTCGCTTCACTTTTACGCTTTCCCAATCCGGAATGCCGTGGCAAACCCGATTGTCCACAACTCATCTGCCTCCAGCGTGACGACCTCGACCGGTGGGCGGCGAACGCGCAACGTTGGTTCAGCGAGACGAAATCCCTCGCCGTGAGTGCGGTGCGCGCTGCGTGGACGGCATCAACGCGGAGACAATCGGGTCGGTGACTTCCTTGAAGACACTTCTGGTCGGCGTGATCGGGCATGTGGACCACGGCAAGACGGCCCTGGTCCGGGCGCTCACGGGAGTCGAAACGGACAGGCTCAAGGAAGAGCGGGACCGCGGGGTTTCCATCGTACCGGGCTTCGCGTTGCTGACGAGCGCGCAGGGCGAGATCGACCTCGTCGACCTGCCGGGTCACGAGCAGTTCGTCCGCGCCATGGTCTCCGGTGCCACCGGCATGCGTGCCGTCCTGCTCGCGGTGGATGCCAACGAAGGGATCAAGCCGCAGACGGTCGAGCACCTGGAGATCGCCCGGCTGATCGGTGTCCGCCGCGGCGTGCTGGCGCTGACGAAAGCTGATCTGGCCTCGCCCGAGGCGATCGCCACGCGGTCAGCGGAGATTGCCGCCGCCGCCTCCCGGGCCGGGATCGTCGCAGGGCCGGTGATCGCCACCTCCACGCACGCCGGCACCGGAGTCGAGGATCTGGCCCGCGCCTTGGCCGATTTGCTCGCCGATGCGGAAACCGGTGTCGACGACGGGTCCCCGTATCTGCCAGTGGATCGGGTCTTCACCCGTCCGGGCTTCGGCACGGTGGTGACCGGGACCCTCCGGCGCGGGCCGCTCGCAATCGGCGACACCCTGGAGATTGTGCCCGGCGGCCGCAGCGCGGTGGTGCGAAGCCTTCAGATCCACGGACGCCCGGTCGAGCGCGCCGAGCCCGGACGACGGACCGCCGTAGCCCTGCGCGGCGTCGGTCTCGACGAGATCGCGCGCGGTCAGGCCCTGACGGTGCCCGGATTGCTGGCGCCGTCGCACTGGCTCGACGTGGCGCTGACCGCTGCGGCCAGTGCGGATGCGGTGCTGCCCGGCGGCAGCGCATGTCGGCTCCTGTTCGGGACCACCGAGGTCGAGGCCCGCCTGCGCTTGCTGGACCGCGACACGCTGGAACCGGGCGCGACCGCACCGGCGCAGTTGCACCTCGCCGAGCCGATCACCGTGCCGGCTCGCGAGCCGTTCGTGCTCCGCCTCGATTCCCCGCCCGCGACCGTGGCCGGCGGCCGCGTACTCGATCCGGTGAGCCGTCGGCGGCGGCGGCACGATGCCAGGGTGTTGGCCGACTTCAGCGCGCTGGCGACCGGGAAGCCGGCGGACGCCGTGACGGTCCGGCTGTCGCAGGCCGGTGCAGCGGGGGCGACCCTGCCGGAACTCGCCCGCGCAGCCGGCATCGGAACCGAGCGGGTCCGCCAGATCCTTACGGCCTCCGGCGCCCGGGCGATCGGCGACGGCTTCATCGGGGCTCCCGCCTTCGCGGCGCTGCGCGCCGCAGCGTTGGCGGCGCTCAGCGAGTATCACCGGGACAACCCGATGGAGCACGGCATCCCGCTGGAGCGCCTCGCCCGGCTGCTGTCGATTCCTGAAGTCCTGACAAGCTTGGTCCTGCGCGATCTCGCCGGCACGGGGGGCACGGTTCAGGCCGGCGCACTCTGGCGCAGGTCCGATTTCGATCCGGCCCGCAACGAGAGCGAGACCGCGCGCAAGCTCGAGCAGCTGTTCCGCCGGGCCGGCCTCAATCCGCCCGATGAAACCGAGGCGGTCGGCCGTGATGTCAGGCGCCGGGAGGCGCTGACCTATCTCGTCGGCGCCGGCACGGTGATCCGCGCCATCGACCGGGTGCAGCGCCGGGCCGTGCTGTTCCACCGCGACGCGGTCACGGTCGCCCGCACGCGGCTGGCGGAGGCATTCCCGAACGCGACGACGCCGGAAACCGGATTTCTGGCGCGGGAAGCCGGGGCGGCCCTCGGGATCTCGCGAAAGTACTCGATCCCGCTTCTCGAGCACCTGGATGCCGCGGGCTTCAGCCGCAGGGCGGGGGATCGGCGCGTGATCGTGACCCTGGAGGAAGCGGCGGGCGGTCGCTGAGGTCCGCAGTCCATAACCGCGCGAGCCAGCGCATCACCGTCATCTCGAAAGCGGCAATCGGCTCTCGGGAGGATGTTCTAGAAACCCTCGCCGGGCCAATCGTCGGCACCGGGTTCGTAGCAGGTGTAGCCGATCAGGCAGGTCGGGTTGTCGCGGGTCGGCCGGAAGGCGCGCCGCGCGATCTCGGTCGGCTCGCAGAACGACCGGTCCCGGACGAACCGATCGTAGGTCTGGCCGCCGGTCCCGAGGACCAGGGCGCCGCGGGCCTGGACCAGCCGGACGGTCTGCTGGCAGGTCATGGTCGTGCTCGACGGGCGCGTCTGGGCCGCTGCGGGGATGGTCATCACGAAGAGAGCCGTGGCGATCCGGACGATCATCGGTTGCGCCTGGTGTGATCAGATCGGGTTATCTGGGAACGCCGCCTGAACCGCGATCCGCGCTGTGTCGGTTCGACACGGGTTGGCGGAGCTTCACGCAGCGAGCCTCGATCAGGTCGCCCCGCCTGCGCCATGAGCCGATCTCGAATTCATCATTCCTCGAACGCCTCGACATGCACCGTGCCCGGCACCTGACGACGCGCGGCATCCTCAATCCGGGCCAGTTGCGACTCTGCCCGCCCGCAGGAAATCCGTACCGCTCACGGACCTTGTCGCTGGCGCTGCCGAGGGCGAGCCGGATCGGTGCCAGGAACTCGTCCAGGACGTAGTCCTGACCGACCGCCGAATGGTCCTTAATGACCAACGACGGCGAATAGCAGGCCTCGCGGCTGCCGTCCGGCCATCGGATATGGAAACGCATCTCAGGCATCGCCCGCGATCCGGGTGGTGTTCCAGGCGGCGGATCCCGTGGCGATCGCCGAAAGCGGGGCCGGACCGGGGGCGAACGACGCGTAGGTCGGCAGGTGACGTGCGGCGCAGGCGTCCCAGGTGTGGGCCCGGGCGACCTCGAGACCGTTGGCGCGCAGGCGAGCGTGCCGGGACGGGTCGAGGCTCGCCTGCATGGCGGCGGCGATCGCTTCGGGATCGTCGGGCTGGACTGCGAGGGCCGCTGCGACGTTCGGCTGTTCAGCGAAGGGCGACGGTGCCGAGACGATGACGGCGGTACCGCTGGCCATCGCCTCCAGAACGCATAGGCCGTAGCCTCCCCGTGGGGATGGAAACACCAGCGTATCTGCGATGCGGTAGAGGCCCGGCATATCCGCCTGAGCGATCGGCCCTGTCCGGATGACCGGCTTGCCGGGACCGACCTCCAGGCCTTCGCGCTCCAGGGCGGCGTAGCACCGGGCTTCGTAGCCGGCATGGTCGAGGAGCGAAACGCCCCCCGCGATCACGAGCTGTGCGGCCGGGATATCACGGCGCAGGCGCGCGAAGGCCGCGATGATCGCCAGCGTGTTCTTTCGCGCTTCGAACCCGCCGACGCTGAGGAAGACCGGCCCGGGCCCGATGCCGATGCGCTCACGCAGCGCCGGATCGCCGGGCGACGGCTCAGGGGTGTAGACGGTACCATCCACGCCGCTGCCGACCACGTCGGCCCGCGCGCCATATTCGGCCGCAAGAGCCTTGGCCCAGGACGAGCTCAGGCAGAGCAGACGCCCGGCATCGACGATCGCCCGCTCCTGCCACTGGCTCATCTGCGGATCTGTCAGCGTATCGATGTGGTGGACCGTGCGGACGAAGCCGGGGATCAGGCGGCGCCGCGTCAGGGTCGCCAGCGCGTTGCCGCTGATGCCGCAATGCGCATGGAAGATGTCGAAGTCGCAGGCCGCCGGCGTCGAGAAATGAGACAGGTAATCAGCGATCCGTGACTGGACCAGCGCGACCGTCGGTTCGGCGATTGGTTTGGCTGTGACCGAGACCACGGGACAGCGTGCATCCCGAAAGAAGCCGCGACCGGTCGGGTCGGGGGCGTGGACCACCGCCTCATGCCCGAGGTCGCACAGAGCCTCGCCGAGCGCCAGGGCGTGGACCACGCCCCCGCGGGGGTTGGTCGAGTGCGTGAGAATCGCGATGCGCAAGCGATCGACCATGGGATGGCAGATGAGGCTCGCAGCCGGTCCGGACTCCGCCCTCGAAGCCCAGCACCAGGATCCCGCCACCCATCCGGAGACCCGTTATGCCCGATCGCATCGATCGTGCCGAAATCTGCACCCGGGATAATAAACGGTTCGATTTTGTCATCTTGGCGGGGCACACAACGTCATCGGCGTATTCGAAAAGCCACCTTGAGCCACGGCGTCGCGCACCGGAACCCAGGCTCCTTCATCTCATTACCGGCGAGAGACCCGCGCGCTTTGATCCTCGCTGTGAATATTTAATACAGTGCGAGGATCACTGGATGGAACGGAGCGTCGTCTTCCTGCGAGAGCCGGCGCCTGGCCCTCGGGACGATGCTCCGGCTGCGGGTCGAGGCGGAGAACCAAGACCTTGCAGAAGATCCTAATCGCTGCTGCCCTGGCTAGCCTTCTCGCCGGTCCAGCCGACGCCGAGGACAACCCGCAGCTCGGCAAACCCGCCAGCGCGGTGATGCCGCCCGTCGAGCTGACCATCACGCTTCAGGATGACAAACCGGTCTGCGCGCCGGCCGATCTGCGCCTGCCCGCCAACACCGACGTGGTGCTGAAGGTGGTGAGCGAGGCCAATGTCCCAGTGACACTCACGGCACCCGGACAGTTCGAACAGGGACACCTGCTGCACGCCGACGGCGACCTCGTCCATGTAATGAGCGAGAAGGGCTACACCGTCAAAGCCAACGGCCGCGGCACCCTGAAACTGCGCACCCTCGACGCCGGGGAGCACAGCTACGCCTGCACCGCGAACAACAAGCGCAATGCACCCTTCGTGGGCAAACTCGTGCTGTCCCCGCCGGCTGGTTGACGCCGGTCGCGCAGAGGCGAGACGCCGCCCGGCTCGGGTCCGGCGACGTCTCGCATTTAATTTTGTGTTACGAATTCACATCATCTTAAAGGCGCGTACGGAACCGCTCTTTTCAAGTGCCTGTGTCAGATTGTATCGGTCATTGACGAGTGGCGGAGCAATCGGTCCCGTGTCCCAGAACCTGACATCCGTCACGCCCGCTAAGCTGCGCCGAAAGCGCTGGCGGGATGTATTGGTTCTGTGCGGCCTGCTGTTGGTCCCCACCGCGGTTCTCGCCTACGCGGATCTCCTGCCTGATTCATTGGACATGCTCGGCATCGACCTGAGCGACAGTCCGGATCTCCCACACGTCGCACGGCAGATCGCCATCGGCGCGCCGCTCAAGATCGTCGCGTTCGGGTCGTCTTCGACAGAGGGCATCGGTGCCTCGAGCCCGGCCAACGCCTATCCGGCCCGCTTGCAGGTCAACCTGCGCAAGAAGCTCCGCGGCATGGAGGTCGCCGTCATCAATCGCGGCATCGGCGGCGAGCATGTCGACGACATGCTGAAGCGCCTGGACCGCGACGTGATCGCGGCCGAGCCGCAGCTCGTCATCTGGCAGACCGGCAGCAACGATCCGCTGCGCGGCGTCTCCATCGAGCATTTCCACGAGGCGACCGCCGTCGCGATCCGTCGGATTCGGGAAGCCGGCATCGACGTGGTGCTGATGGAACCGCAATGGTGTCCGAAACTGGATTCGACACCCGGCTCGTCCCGGTTCCGGGATGCGGTGCGGGCGATCGGGACGGAACTCGACGTGCCGGTCATCCGTCGGGCCGACCTGATGCACGGCTGGGTCCGCGAGGGGAAGCTCACCGCCAAGCAGCTCTTCGCCTCAGACGGCCTCCACATGGCCGATGGTGGCTACGCCCTGCTGGCTCAGGCGGCGGCCGAATCGATCCTGCACGACGCCGGTCCCGTGCAGACCGCCGAGGCGGTCGCGGAGTAGAGCTCCGCACCGTCGCAAGGCCCCCGACACGACGGAAGCGAACGTCCTATCGTCGGGGCGGACGTCCGATGGCTGGACGCGGCCGATAAAGCTCCCCATCTCGGCGCGGACCGAGATCGGAGCCGAACTTTGAGCCAGGACGCATTCAGGTACGACGACCGGGGCTCCGTGCCCCAGATGCACGCCACCACGATCCTGATGGTCCGCAAGGGCGGGCGCGTCGTGGTTGGGGGCGACGGGCAGGTCAGCCTTGGCCAAACCATCGTCAAAGGAAACGCCCGCAAGGTGCGACGCCTCGCCAAGGGCGCGGTGATCGGGGGCTTCGCCGGGGCGACCGCCGATGCCTTCACGCTGTTCGAGCGCCTCGAAGCCAAGCTGGAGCAGTATCCCGGCCAGCTGACGCGCGCCTGCGTCGAACTCACCAAGGATTGGCGTACCGACCGCTACCTCCGCCGCCTCGAAGCGATGATGGTGGTGGCTGACCGCGACGTCAGCCTGTTGCTCTCGGGTTCCGGAGACGTGCTGGAGCCGGAAACCGGCGTCATGGCGATCGGTTCGGGCGGAAACTACGCCCTGGCAGCCGCCCGCGCCCTCGAGGATAGCGATCTCGACGCGGAAGCGATCGTGCGTAAAGCCATGACGATCGCCGCTGAGATTTGCGTCTACACCAACGGCAACCTGGTTATCGAGGCCCTCGATCAGGCGTGATGCAGAAGGTTCATGCGCCCGAGGTATGATCGCCTGGTTGCGGTGAAGTAGGCTGGTGCGACGAGGGGCGAGACGATTTTCGACGTTTATAGAACAGGATAAGATGCCGATCTGCCGGTCGAATGACCACGCGGACCGGCGATTCGAATCGCATCAGCTTGCCAGCAGACTGCACCTTAACGGAGCTTTGATTCGTCACCGGCACAATCGTTCCGCAAAGCCCTGGGTGGAAACGGCATGAAGATCGGTGGCAAGATCCTGGGCTTCGTCGCAGCCTGCAGCCTGACGACGCTCGTCGTCGCGGGCATCAGCGTCGCGACCCTGCAGCGCTTCGAGTACGCACTGACACAGGTCGAGGATGCCTCGGTCCGCGCGCTGAATGCCGCAAACTTCAACCGCCTCGTTGCCGAGGTGACAATGGATTCCCGCGGCGTCTACGCCTCGGCCGACCGAACCGAGGCTACGAAATACGCCGCCGGCATCCGCAAGGGCTTGGCCGCGATGGATGTCCTGCGGGCCGACTGGGCGCCCCGGGTGACGGAGCAGGAACGCCCGCTCTTCGACGCGATGGCGCGGAACGCCGACGCCTTCCGGACCTTGCGGGCTGCGCTGGCCACCGCCGGCGTGGAAGCCGGTCCCCGCGCCGCCGCCGATCTGGGCTTCAACGAGGCCAACCAGTCCAACCGCAGGGCGTTCCAGGCGAGTATCGATGCCCTGGTCATGGGCGGCCGGGCCGAGATGGCCGCGGTCAAGGCCGAGACCCGCGACCTCTTCCAGGCGCGGACGCTCCTGGTGTTCGCGCTGGCGCTGCTCGGCACAGTGGCGTGCTGCGGGCTCGGCCTCCTTGTCGGCCAGCGCCAGATCGCCCGGCCGCTCCGGGCCGTGTCCGAGGCGATCCAACGCCTGTCGCGGGGCGACCACACGCTGCCGGATGTGCATCCGCGTCGCGACGAGATCGGGGCGATCTGGGCCAGTATGCAGGTCTTCGCGGGGACGATGCGGGAAGCCGACGGTCTGCGGCAGGAGCGCGAGCGCTTGGGCGCGGAGGCGGTGACCCGCAAGCGCACCGAGATGGTCGGGCTTGCAGACCAGTTCGAGGGCAGCATCGGTGGCTTGGTTCACCACCTCGTCGGCGCCGCCACCGGCATGGAACGCGCCGCTGCCGCCATGGCGGGCAATGCCGAGCGCACCGACGAGCAGTCGCGCGTCGTGACCCGCGCCGCCGAGACCACCGCGCACAATGTCGAGGCCGTGGCTGCCGCCACGGAGGAACTCGCCGCCACCGCGAGTGAGATCGGCGTCCAGGTTTCACAGACGTCCGACGCTGCCGCTGGCGCCGTCGAGGCCGCCAAACGGACCCGCGCCAGTGTCCAGGCGCTTGCTCGGAGTGCCGACGGCATCGGGCGGGTCGTATCGCTGATCTCGACCATCGCGGGACAGACCAATCTGCTCGCCCTCAACGCGACGATCGAGGCGGCCCGGGCTGGCGAGTCGGGGCGTGGTTTCGCCGTGGTCGCCACCGAGGTGAAGGCGCTGGCGACTCAGACCGCCAGGGCTACGGACGAGATCGCCGGCCAGATCGACGCGATGCGTGCGGCGACCCATGCGGCCGTCGTGGCCATCGAAGAGATCGGCGGCACGATCGAGCAGGTCCACGGCATCGCGCTGGGCGTGGCGGCGGCCGTCGAGCAACAGCAGGTCGCCACCCAGGAGATTGCCCGCAGCATCGCCGAGGCTGCCAGCGGCACCCGCGCCGTGACCGAGACCATGTCGATGGTGTTGGACGCCGCCCACGAGACCGGCGCCAGCGCCGGCAGGGTACTCGATGCGGCGGCCGACATCGCCCGCCGTTCGGATGGCCTGGGGAACGAGGTCGCGGGTTTCGTAGCGCAGGTGCGAGCGGCCTGACGCCGCCTGAATGTTGCATCGCAGTGCGATGCCCCGTAGGGTCGTGCCATTCGCAAGGACCCGGTGAAAGCCCGGGTGGCTCTTCCGGCCGCCGATCCGCCGGACCACGCATCCGAGACGCCCGTTGATCCGCCGTTCGAGCGGACGCGCGTCTCGTGCGGATTCTCATCACCATGCAACGCAGTTCATCCGGAACCGGCGGCCCTCTCGGGTCGTGGGTGTCCAATATCCGCGGCGATACCCTGTCGGGCGTCGTCGTCGCCCTGGCGCTGATCCCGGAGGCGATCGGCTTCTCGGTCATCGCCGGGGTCGATCCCAAGGTCGGGCTCTACGCCTCGGTGGTCATCGCCTGCACGATCGCCTTCGCGGGGGGGCGGCCGGCCATGATCTCGGCCGCGACCGCCGCGACCGCGGTGGTGATGGTCGATCTCGTGCGCGAGCACGGGGTTCAATACCTGTTCGCCGCCACCGTCCTGATGGGCGTGATCCAGATCCTCGCCGGCCTGCTCAAACTCGGCCGGCTGATGCGGTTCGTCTCGCAATCGGTCATGACCGGCTTCGTCAACGCGCTGGCGATCCTGATCTTCCTGGCGCAAATGCCCGAGCTTACGGGCGTTACGCCGGCGACCTACGGATTGATCGCCTTGGGCCTCGCGATCATCTACGGTTTCCCGCGGATCACCCGGGCCGTCCCCTCGCCCCTCGTGGCGATCGCGGTGCTGACCGCAGTGACGGCGATCTTCCACCTCGACGTGCGCACCGTCTCGCATCTGGGCGCTCTGCCCTCGACGCTGCCGAGCTTCGCGCTGCCGGACGTGCCGCTGACCTTCGAGACCCTGCGCATCCTGCTGCCCTACGCGGCGACGCTCGCCGCCGTCGGCCTGCTGGAAAGCCTGCTCACCGCGCAGATCGTCGACGACATGACCGACACCGCCAGCGACAAGAACCGGGAATGCATGGGCCAGGGCGTCGCCAACATGGCCTCCGCGGTGTTCGGCGGCATGGGCGGCTGCGCGATGATCGGGCAGTCGGTGATCAACGTCACCTCGGGGGCTCGCGGCCGCCTGTCCACGCTGGTGGCGGGCGCCTTCCTGCTGCTGCTCCTGGTGGCCCTTCAGGATCTGCTGGCCGTGGTACCGGTCGCGGCCCTGACGGCGGTGATGATCATGGTCTCGCTGAATACCTTCTCGTGGCGGTCGCTGGCGCAGCTGCGCACGAACCCGCTGCCGTCCTCGGCCGTGATGCTGGCGACCGTCCTGGTCGTGGTCGCCACCCAGGATCTGGCGCAGGGTGTGCTCGCCGGCGTGCTCCTCTCCGGCGTGTTCTTCGCCGGCAAGGTCTCGCGGCTGAGCCAGGTGACCTCCACGCTCTCGGAAGACGGCCGGACCCGGACCTATCGGGTGGCCGGGCAGGTCTTCTTCGCCTCGGCCGGCACGTTCTCGGAGGCGATCGACGTGCTGGAGCCGGTGGACCGCCTCGTGATCGACCTGCAGGACGCGCATTTCTGGGACATCTCGGCGGTGGCCGCGCTAGACCGCGTCGTCCTGAAGGCCCGGACCCGTGGGCGGACCGTCGACGTGATCGGCCTGAACGCTGCCAGTGCGACGCTGGTCGAACGCTTCGGCAAGCACGACAAGCCCGACGCCGCACCGTCGCTGGCGGGTCACTGAGACGGGGCGACGCACGCCCCAGGCCGCGCCCGGCCTCTTGCGTCGCGCGCGCCGCGACCCCATTCCCGGCCCAGGCCTGCGGTTGCGTCGGCCAGGCCGGGACAATAAGGATGGCACAGCGTTGACGACGTTCTCTCCCCGCGAGATCGTGTCCGAACTCGATCGCTTCATCGTCGGGCAGCACGACGCCAAGCGCGCCGTCGCGATCGCGCTCCGCAATCGCTGGCGTCGCCAGCAGCTCACGGGGCCGCTTCGCGAGGAGGTCGCGCCCAAAAACATCCTGATGATCGGGCCGACCGGCTGCGGCAAGACCGAGATCGCCCGCCGCCTCGCCAGGCTGGCCAATGCCCCGTTCCTGAAGATCGAGGCCACCAAATTCACCGAGGTCGGCTATGTCGGCCGTGACGTCGAGCAGATCATCCGCGATCTCGTGGAGGTGGCGATCGGCCTGACCCGACAGGCGAAGCGCGAGACCGTCAAAGCCAAGGCAGAGGCGGCGGCCGAAAATCGGATCCTCGACGCCCTGGTCGGGCCCACCGCCAGCCAGGCGACCCGCGACAGCTTCCGGCGCAAGCTGCGTGACAGCGAACTCGACGACAAGGAAGTCGAGCTGGAGCTGGCCTCGGGTGCCCCGTCGGGTCTGCCGATGTTCGAGATCCCCGGCATGCCGGGGGCCTCCATGGGGGCGATCAACATCGGGGACGTGCTCGGCAAGGCGCTGGGCGGGCAGCGCGGCAAGCCGCGCCGTATCCTGGTTCGAGATGCCTACGCGCCGCTGCTGGCCGAGGAATCCGACAAGCTGGTCGACGACGACGCGCTGATCCGCGACGCGATCCGCGAAGTCGAGAACAACGGCATCGTCTTCCTCGATGAGATCGACAAGATCTGCACCCGTGAGGGCCGCTCCTCCGGGGACGTCTCCCGCGAAGGCGTACAGCGCGACCTGCTGCCCCTGATCGAGGGTACGACGATCGCGACGAAGCACGGCCCGGTGAAGACCGACCACGTGCTGTTCATCGCCTCGGGCGCGTTCCATGTCTCGAAGCCCTCCGACCTCCTGCCGGAACTCCAGGGCCGTCTGCCGATCCGGGTCGAGCTGCAGCCGCTGACGGTGGACGACTTCCGCCAGATCCTGACCTCCACGGAAGCGAGCCTGCTCAAGCAGACGGTGGCGCTGATGGAGACGGAGGGCGTGACCCTCACGTTCACCGACGACGCCGTGGACGCGCTGGCCCGAGTCGCCGTCGAGGTGAATTCGTCGGTCGAGAACATCGGCGCCCGCCGCCTGCAGACCGTTCTGGAGCGGGTGATCGATGAGATCTCCTTCACCGCCACCGACCGGTCCGGAGAGACCGTGCCGATCGACGCCGCCTATGTCCGTGCCCGGGTCGAGGATCTGGCAGCCAACGCGGACCTGAGCCGGTTCATCCTGTGATCACGCGCTCGGGGTGGCGGCCGGATGCGGCTCTCCTCCCCGTCATCGCGCTGGTGGCCGGGATGATCTCCCTCCAGTTCGGAGCCACGGTCGCCAAGAGCCTGTTCCCCGTCGTCGGAGCGGCCGGGACGGCGTCTCTGCGAGTCGGCTTCTCGGCCGTGATGCTGATCGCGGTCTGGCGTCCGTGGCGGCGCAGCCTGTCGGGGCGCGATGCCGGATGGATCGCGCTCTACGGGATCAGCCTGGGGCTGATGAACGTCCTGTTCTACCTGGCCATCGCCCGTTTGCCGCTCGGGCCGGCAGTGGCGATCGAGTTCGCAGGGCCGCTCGCCATTGCGCTGATCGCGTCCCGTCGCAGGTCTGACTTCCTGTGGATCGGGGTCGCGGTACTGGGACTCGGCCTGCTCCTGCCGGTCGCATCGACGAGCTCCTTGGACCCGCTCGGCGTCGTCCTGGCGCTCGGGGCGGCTCTGGCCTGGGCGCTCTACATCCTGTTCGGCCAACGAGCGGGACGGATCGACGGCGGTCAGGCAGTCTCGCTGGGCATGCTGGTCGCGGCGGTGGTCGCAGCACCATTCGGGCTGACGGAAGCCGGTCTTGACCTGTTCGCCCCCGGTATCCTGGTGGCCGGTCTCACGGTAGCGCTTATGTCGAGCGCCCTGCCCTACTCGCTCGAGATGTTCGCGCTGCGCCGCCTGGATCGGAAACGTTTCGGCGTCCTGATGAGCCTGGAGCCTGCCGTGGCCGCCTGCGCGGGCTTCGCTCTGTTGGGTGAGCGCCTCGGCATCGTTCAGTGGCTGGCCATCGGGCTGGTGATTCTGGCCTCGGCGGGCATCACCGCAACGAGCCGCCAGCCTGCTACCACGGCCGTAGTCCTCGACGGCTGATGAGCTTTATTTCCCGGCCAGGACGCGGGAGGCGACGTTGATGTATTTGCGCCCGGCTTCCTGGGCGTGAAGGACGGCGTCGCTGAGGTTTTCCTCGTCACGGACGCTCGCTAACTTGATCAGCATCGGCAGGTTGATCCCCGCCACCACCTCGACCGAGCCGCCGTTCATACACGAGAGCGCAAGGTTCGAGGGCGTGCCACCGAACATGTCGGTGAGCACCACCACACCGTCGCCGGTGTTCACGCGGCAGACCGCCGACATGATGTCCCGGCGCCGCAATTCCATATCGTCTTCCGGCCCGATCGTGATCGTCTCGATCTGATCCTGCGGGCCGACCACGTGCTCCAGAGCGGCCTTGAATTCGGTCGCCAGCAGCCCGTGAGTGACGAGCACCATGCCAATCATCGACACGTGTTCCAACGTCCTCTGTCTGCCGCCATGTTGTGCACTGCACAGGTCCCAACAAGGCGATCGCGACGTTTTTGCTCGGACATTAGAACGATCATGCCACGCTGGCCCCTTCGGCGCCATGGGGTCTCACCACCGTGACGCGAATCGATGACCTGTGCGGCTGCGAAGTCACGGACTGGACTTTCGCAGCGCGGCACGAATCAGCAACATCGATAATCCCGCCCGTCGCACTGCGGCGTCGAGGACCAAGCGCGGTAACGGCACGTCGAGAATGTGGGCATCGCCCGGTGGATCGGGCAACCGAGGTTGTTCGTCAACGAGATCGACCGAGAGGCGTAGATGCGCCTCGTAGCGGAGCGGCAATCCAAGGTCCGCTGCCGATAGAATGCCCTGCCCTCGGATCTCGACCTGTCCCGCCGATACCTCATGGGACCGGGCGACAAGCGCATCGGCCCGTCGGTCGCACACCACCCGGTCGTCAGCCACGAAGGCCCCATCCGCCTCCGCGGCGATGAGAACCGCCAAGCTCGACTTTCCAGAGCCGGACGGACCGCGAATCAGGATGCCGGCCCCACCCAAGGTCACGCAGGAAGCGTGGAGGGTCGTCATCAGGCGTGGAGCTGCCGCGGTGCGGCCGGGAGGCGAACGGTGAAGCGGGCGCCGCGCACCGTGGGCTCGCCGTCCTCGTCCGGTGCACCGGGTCGGTTCTCGGCTCGGATCGTCCCACGGTGGGCCTGAACGATCTGGCGCGAGATCGACAGCCCGAGCCCCGAATTCTGCCCGAACCCCTGCTCGGGCCGATCGGTGTAGAAGCGCTCGAAGATGCGCTCCAGGGCGTGCTCCGGAATGCCGGGTCCCTCGTCCTCGCAAACCAGCTCGACCTCGCCGCGGACCCGGCGCAGGGCCACCCGGACCTTCGCCTCGGTGGGCGAGAACGAGCGGGCATTGTCGAGAAGGTTGTTGACGACCTGACCAAGCCGGCTGTCGTGGCCGATCACCGTGAAGGGTGCATCCTGATCGGCGATCGGCTCGACGTCGAGCTGGATCAGGCAATCTTTCGGGCGTCTCCGCTCGTTCGCCACCGAGACGACCGTGGACAGCAGCTTCTTGAGATCGACCGGGCGTGCCTCTGCGCGGGCAAGTTCGGCGTCGAGCCGCGAAGCGTCGGCGATGTCGCTGATCAGCCGGTCGAGGCGCTTCACATCGTGCTGGATGATCGCCATCAGGCGGCCGCGCGAATCATCGGACTTCGCCAGCGGCAGCGTCTCGACCGCGCTGCGCAGGGACGTCAGCGGGTTCTTCAGCTCATGGCTGACATCAGCGGCGAAGCTTTCGATGGCGTCGATGCGCCGGTAGAGCGCCTGGGTCATGTCCCGCAGGGCCCCGGAAAGGTGGCCGATCTCGTCCGTGCGCTGGGTAAAGTCGGGGATCTCTTCGCGGGTCTTGATCCCCATGCGGACCTTTTCGGCAGCCTCGGCCAGCCGCCGGACCGGCCCTGCGATGGCGCCGGCCAGCAACGCCGAGAGCACCACCATGACAGCCGAGGCGACCAGGAACACCTGCAGGAGACCGAAGCGCTCCGAGGCGATCACCCGGTCGATGGCGTCCCCTTGCGTGGAGATCAGGAGCGCGCCTCGCACCGAGCCGGCACGGTGGATCGGCACGGCCACCGAGACGGTGGTCTCGCCCAGGGCGTTGCGGCGGACCAGGCTGCCGCGATTGCCGGTGAGCGCAGCTTGGACCTCGCGGAGCGAATGGCCGTTCACCGGCCCCGTCTCCTCGGGTTGAGCGCCTCGGCCGCCGATGAGGGCGCTGAGCTTAGTCTGGACCGCCTGGAAAGCGGATTCCAGCATGCCCGCTTTGTGGGGCTTTGCCGCGATCGTGTCGTTGCGGCCGGCATCCCCGCGCTTGAACAGGGTCCGGGTGTCGAACAGCAGGCCGCCCTCCTGGTCATAGACCCGGGCCCGGTTGCCCGTGGGGGTGACCAGGCGGGACAGCAGCGGCGCCACCTTCTCGGGGTTGAGCGAGAAGGCCAGAGGCTGCGATTCCTCCTCGGTGGGCTCCCCCGCCTGCTGCTGGAGCAGCTTGTCGGGGTCGATCTGGATGGTGTCGGTGTCGACCGACGCGGAGGCCGCGATGGCGCCCGCGATGATCTCGCCCTGGATCGCCAGGCTCTGGATCCGGGCCTGGATCAGGCCCTGCCGGAACTGATTCAAGTAGAGGAACCCGACGAGCAGCGCGATCAACCCGACGAGGTTGAGCACGACGATGCGACGCGTCAGGCTCGACGACGCGCGCTGGCCGATCGCGTCCCAGAGGGCGCGCGGCCAGGTCAGCGGTCGGGACAGGAGCTGGGTGAACGAGGGGCGCGGTGGGGCGTCCTCGGCTTGGGCGGGGGTCTGGCCGGTCACGTGGCGGATCCTTTTAGATCACGCCTCCTTGAACCGGTAGCCGACGCCGTACAGCGTCTCGATCATGTCGAAGGCCTGGTCGGTCACTTTGAACTTCTTGCGCAGGCGTTTGATGTGGCTGTCGATGGTGCGGTCGTCGACGTAGACCTGATCGTCGTAGGCGGCATCCATGAGGGCGTTGCGGCTCTTCACGACGCCCGGGCGGTGGGCCAGCGCCTGCAGGATCAGGAATTCCGTGACCGTGAGGGTCACCGGCTCACCCTTCCAGGTGCAGGTGTGGCGCTCCGGATCCATCATCAGCGAGCCGCGCTCCAGCGAGCGGGCCGCGACCTCGGCCTCGCCCCGTGGGGTGGCGCCCGCCGGCTCCTTGGCGAAGCGGCGCAGCACCGCCTTCACGCGCTCCACCAGAAGGCGCTGCGAGAACGGCTTATGGATGAAGTCGTCCGCGCCCATCTTGAGACCGAACAGCTCGTCGATCTCCTCGTCCTTCGAGGTCAGGAAGATCACCGGGAGGTCGGATTTCTGCCGCAGGCGGCGGAGAAGCTCCATCCCGTCCATGCGCGGCATCTTGATGTCGAAGATCGCGAGGTCCGGCGGGGAGTGCCGCAGACCGTCGAGGGCGGAGGCGCCGTCGGTGTAGGTCTGGATGCGATAGCCTTCGGTCTCAAGCGCGATCGACACGGAGGTCAGGATATTCCGGTCGTCGTCGACGAGGGCGATGGTTGGCATGCGCGATCCCTGACTGAACGGGCTCAAGCGCGGTCCCGGCTGTTCGCGCGGGCCGCGCTCCATCCCGGCCCCCGAGGGGCAGGCGGAAGCGCGAACCGGGCCGGTTTCGGCGCCGCCCGGTTCGCGCAACGGGACAGGTGCTTTAGTACGGCCGATCGGAAAAAGCGAGCGGCGGTCATAGCTTGGCCATAAAGGCCGATCTGACGCGGGTCCGGGCGCTCGTGCGGGAAGCGGTGCGCCGCTACGGTGGCGGGCGTGCGGCAGCGGTGGAAAACGGGAGCGACCGGATGGGCGAGACGAGCACCAGTGCGTCGGAACAGCGCGAGATGGCCCGTCCGCTGCCCGCGGGCGAGGCGCCGTTCGACGCCATCGGGTTGTCGCGGATGCTGCTGCGGAGCATCCGTTCCGGGGCGCTGGCGACCCTAGATGCGGAGGGGACGCCGTTCGCGTCGCTGGTGACGATCGCCACCGACCAGGACGGCACGCCGCTGATGCTGCTGTCGCGGCTCTCGGCCCACACCCGCAACCTGCTGGCGGATCCGCGGTGCTCGCTGCTGTTCTCGCAGGGCGGCAAGGGCGATCCGTTGGCGCATCCGCGGCTCACCGTGGTCGGCACCGCCGTGCAGACCGAGGCGGCGCGGGCGCGGGCGCGTTTCCTGGCCCGCCATCCGAAGGCCAAGCTCTACGCCGACTTTCCGGATTTCGGGTTCTTCGCAGTGACCGCGAAGTCTGGCCACCTGAACGGCGGTTTCGCGAAGGCCGCCACGTTGACCCGCGAAGAATTGCTCCTCGACCTCACCGGGGCGGAGGCCGTGGTCGCCGGCGAGGCCGGGGCGGTCGAGCACATGAACGCCGACCACGCCGACGCGCTGGCGCTCTACGCCGCCGCGGCGGGTGCAGAGTCTGGGCTGCCGTGGCGCTTGAGCGGGCTGGACCCGGAGGGGCTCGACCTGATGGCCGGCGACCGGACGGCGCGGGTGGTCTTTCCCGAGCGCGTCTCCGACATGGGCGGCCTGCGCAGACACCTCGTCGCCATGGCGGCGCAGGCGCGCGGCGGGGCCTGAGCGGGG
>NZ_VRVA01000159.1:0-9610 GCF_008039945.1 Methylobacterium sp. WL64 | reverse complement strand
CCCAAATTCAGTGCTCTGGCGATCTACCGGAAATTGGTGCACAAGACGACATCACTGACCTCGATCCTGGCTGTCAGTGCCTGAGAGTAGCGAGTGCTCCCGCCCTACTTCGCGCGGAGCACCTGCATGTCACGCTACTACTTCGATATCCACGACGGCACCTCGCAATTTGACGATGCGGGCACCGAATGCATCACTTTGGAAGAGGTGCGCGCGCAGGCTCTGAAGGTTCTTCCTGATATGGCGCGCGATCAGACAGCCGAAGGCAACGAGCGGCTCATCTACACGGTGCTGGCGACCGATGAGGATCATTGCCCCGTCTACTCAGCCACGCTGTCTCTTGTGGGGCTATGGCTGATCCGCTGACGGCTGCCCATCGTGGCGAACGCATGCCTGCACGCGGACCGGCGCGTGACCTACGCCACTCGGATTTCCGTCGCGGGTGATCTAATCTCTATCGTATAAGTTTGCGTACGGAGGAGGCCGCGAACGGCTTACTGAGGAAGGAAGCCCCGGTGGGCATCGCGTCCGGCTCTGGCTGCGGCCACGCCGAGCAGATCACGATGCGAGTGTCAGGCCAGCGCTGCGCTACTTCACGGGCCAGCGCCAACCCATCCCGTTCGCCCGGCATGCTCACGTCCGTGAACAGAAGGTCCACGCCGCCGAGCCGCTCCAGGTGCTCCATCGCCTCGGCGGCGTTGCGCGCCTCATGAACCTCAAACCCCTCATCAGCGAGGGTATCGACGGTTTCCATCCGTAGCAGGGGTTCATCCTCGGCGACGACGGTCAGCGCACGGTGATGCGATGTGAACTCATTCATGCACCGAAACAGGCACCGGCCTTCAGGGTTCCAGGTCGCGATTAGACGATGGGCTGGAACCCTGCGAGCGGCGCGATCAACTCGCAGACGACGCCATCGGCCGGGTAGCACAGCCGGACTATGCCGCCGACATCACCAGCCAAACCGCGCTCGATCAGGCGGGAGCCGAACCCTTTGCGAGTGGGCACCGCCACGGGTGGCCCACCGCTCTCCCGCCACGTTAGCCGAACGGTCTGGACATCAGCGATGTCCTCCACCACCCAGGTCACATGAACCATGCCGTCCGGCGTGCTCAGCGCGCCATACTTGGCCGCGTTCGTCGCCAGTTCGTGCATCATCAGCGACAACGACAGCGCCCCCTTTTCATGGATGCGCAAGGGCGGTCCGTCTAACCGGAACCGAACCTTCTGCTCATCATCGTGCAGCTGCAGCGCCCCTGCTACGATTGCGCCGATCTCGGCGCTCTCCCCTTGCCCGACCAGCAGGATGTCGTGCGCCTTGCTCAGGGCGATCAGGCGCGCCGCCACCGTCTCCTTGGCGGTGTCCACGTCGGTGGCGTTGCGCAGGGTCTGGGTAACAATCGCCTGGACCATCGCCAGGGTATTCTTCAGCCGGTGCGACAGCTCGCGGTTGATCAGCTCCTGCTGCTCTTCCGCGTGTATCCGAGCCACGGCTGCCTCGACGCGGTCGGCGGCCGTGCGTAGGAATGCGACCTCCTCCGGCTGCCACGTGCGCACCTGACGATCGTGCACGAAGAACAGCGCCGTCGTGCGCCCACGCTCGCGCACGGGCATATTGATCAGGGCGCGGATATCCAATGCCGAGAGTGAGCGCCCGTCGGTTGCGGTGCGAGGATCAGTCCGGACGTCGCCGATCACCACCGGGTGCCCCTCCAGCAAGCCCTCACGCAAGTTGCCGTAATCGGTGAAGCGGTGAGGGCCTGCGATGCTGACTTGGCCCTCGGAGGTCCAATCCTGCTCCAGCGTCACGATCTCGCCGGAGTGATCAAGCCGACCGAACCCAGCCCGGCTTACCCCTAGGGTCTCGCCGACGATCTCGGCGGCCGTCCGGGTCATCTCTTGGATGTTGGTGCCGTCGCGCAGGCGATCGCCCAGCGTGACCAACGCGGCTTGGCGTAGACCCTCGAGCTTGCGCGCGGTGATGTCGATCGACACCCCGGGGTAGCGCTGGGGTCGGCCGGCGGCATCGTGGTAGCAGCGTCCACGGGCATAGACCCAGCGCACGCTGCCATTGGCCTGGAGCAGGCGATACTCCTCAGCAAATTCCCCACCAGTGGCGAGGGCGTGCTCGATCCTGGCGCTGACCCACTCCCGGTCCTGCGGGTGGATGCCGTCGATGTAGCGCGCGATCGAGGTGCCGACGGCAGCTTCCGCCGGATCGACGGAGTACAACTCGGCGAACCGGGCGTTGGCCACGATGCGGTCATTCTGGATGTCCCAGTCCCACCAGCCCACGGCGCCTGCAGCCTCGAACGCGAGGTTCAGGCGCTCCTGGCTGATGCGTAAGGCTTCCCGGTCTGCCCGCTGCTCGGTGATATCGCGGGCAACACCGGCAAAGCGTACCGGGCGCCCGGCCTGGTCATGCTCGATTTCGCCCTTGCGCGCGATCCAGCGGACCTCGCCCGTATCCGGCCGAACGATGCGGTACTCGACATCGAGGGGAGCTTCGCCGCTGCGCCGCGAGCCGGCGGTGGAGATCAGGTGCCGATCCTCCGGAATGACCAGCTGCTCGAAGGCGGTGGACGGGTAGGCGTCGGCCTCCGGAAGCCCGTACAAGCGGCAGAACTCCGGGCTGGGCCGCAAGATGCCGTCGGCGATGCCGATGGAGAACACGCTGACACCGCCGGCCCTCTGGGCCTGCTGCAAGCGTAGCGCCGCTTCTCGTAGGGCTTCGCCACTCCTGCGCTGCTCGGTGCGGTCGCGCAGGATCTTCACGAACCCGATGGCCCCACCGTCCTCGTCGCGCAGCGCCATCATCTCGCCCGAGGCCCAGAGCCGGCCGCCGTCCTTGCGCAGGTGCCAGCGCTCGTCGATGCCGCGGTCCTCGGTCAGCGCACTGTGCATCTCCTGCTCAGGGATGCCGGCCGCGCGATCCTCGGGCGTGAAGAATACATCGGCCGGCTTCCCGCGCACCTCCTCAGGGATCCAGCCAAGGATACGCGTGGCGCCCACGTTCCAGTTTGTGACCATGCCATCGAGATCCATTACGACGATGGCGTAGTCGGTGGCGCTCTCGAAGATCGCCCGATACTGGCTCTCGCTCGCCTGGACGGCGCGCTGCGCGGCCGCTTCGCGGACCTCGATCAAGCCGGCCGAGGCGGCGCCTGCAAACAGGCGGGCAGCCTGCAGGTGCCGCTCCGTGAAGGCCTCGGGTCGGCTCGACTGCAGCTTCAGAACGCCGATGCTGCGGCGGCCGCGGAGCACAGGTACGACCACGCAGGAGCGCAGCTTCATCCGCTCGGCGCGAAGCTGGTTGACCCGCATATCGACCTGTACGTCGGACACCAACAGCGGCTTGCCGGATTGGAAGCAGGCGCCCGATAGGCTGCCCTCCAGCGGCACGCGCTTGGCCTGAAAGGCGGCGAGGGTGCCGGCGACGGCCCGGTATTCCAACTCGTTGCCGACGGCCAACTCGATGGCCCCGCCGTCAGCCTCAGGCATCGCCGCCATGGCCCCGGCAACGAGGATCTTCAGGATGGCATCAAGGTCACCGCCGGTCTCCGAGATCGCGGTTTGGGCTCGATAAAGCGTGTCGCGGGTACGCTGAACCGCAGCTTGCTCCGCCAACAGCCCGTCGCGTCCGGCAACGGCTCGGTTAAGTTCGAGCTGGCTCATCACCTGTCGAGCGAGCGCCTTCAGGCTTCTAGCCTGAACCTCGGTCAGACCGCCAAGACGCGGCTCGTTGTCGATGACGCACAGGCTGCCGATGACCTGTCCCTCGGAGGTGCGAAGGGGCGCGCCGGCATAGAACCGGATGTGCGGCTCGCCGATGATGAGTGGATTTGCCTTTGTACGCGGGTCTGCTGTGAGGTCAGGAATGACCAGCACGTCCGGCTCGGTCAGGACAAGGGCACAGACTGAGGAATTCAGGTCCGTCTTGCATGAGGCGAACCCGACCCGGGCCTTGAACCACTGCCGGTCCGCCGCCACCAGGCTGACCAGTGCTATGGGGGTCTGGCACAGCTGTGTCGCCAATTGCACGATGTCGTCGAAGCCTGCCTCCGGTGGCGTATCGAGAATATCGTAGCTCTTCAGGGCTGCGAGCCGACGCTCATCGGCCACCGCGCCTGGAACGGGCGTCTGATCCAGCGTCACAGCTTGCGGGTCTTTGCAGTACGAGCCGGCTTCACAAGCGCGGCGAGGACGGGCGGACGTAGGGTTTCGGGATGGCCTGCGTCGAGGGCCACGATCTCGCCTGAGCGCCCGTACACGGCGCCCAGGACATCCTGAAAGTGCCGACGCACGTTGGCGTGGCACTCGCAGGCTGCCTGCTCGATCCCAGGGCGGTTGACGAGCTTGAGCCTACCGCGGCTGATCCGGATCAGCCCACTGCGCTGCATCTCACCCAGCACCTTAGTTAGGTAGGCGCGACGCACGCCCATCATCTCTGCGAGCATCTCGTGGGTGACCGGCAGCTCGTCGGTTCCGAGCCGATCCTGCATCGTCAGTAGCCAGCGTAGGCAGCGCTGCTCGATTGGGTGGACGGCATTGCAAGCCACTGACTGCAGTAGCTGCGCGACCAGACAATCGGCGTAGCGCACGAACAGGTCACGGATAGCGGCAGAGGCCTGCTTGGCCGCGTTCAAGCGCTCCGCCTCGATGCGCATAGCTGGGCCGCCGACCTGAACCACCGCTTGGCTGAAGGCTGGCAGGTAGCCGTGGCTGACGACGCCGCCGAGAGCACCCTCGTGCCCGACCGTAGCGGTCTCGACGGATTTACCGTCGCGAAGCGGCAGGACGAAGGTGATGATCGTCCGGCTCAGGGGAAACGTGACGTGCGAGACCTCATCACCGACGCGGAAGAGGACGTCGCCGCGCAGAAACTCAGCTGGATGGAGATACGGTGCAACACGCGTGCGGTCTGCCTCACTCAGCGCCTGCAGCAGCAGATTGCTCTCGAATGGAACCTGCGCGGCCAGCGCAGGGGCTGGCAACGACATCGCGACCTCCCGACCGTCGCTGCGTAACGCGGGAACAGGTGCGTGTCTGTCCATTGGAGGACATAACGCATAATTTTGGTCTGTGCCCCGACAAGTTGGCGGCTTGGCTCGCTACATCTATCATGCTCTTGGACCAGGGAGGATTTGACCCAGGCCCAGTGGCATGACTGATTTCTGGCGAACGGTTGAGGCAGCCGCAGCCGCCTGAGTTCCGAAGAGTGCCCTCATGCGATCCGTGAAGGCGCCTCACTGATACGCTTTCTTCACCATGGGTGGCACAGTGCCGACCCCCATGGCGATCCGGCCCGAGCACCGCTTCTTCTACCCGATCGACTGGCGCGAGCTGTCAATGGCGATCCGCTTCGGCCACGCGCAGGGCCGGTGTGAGAGCTGTGGGCGGCCACACGGGCAGATGGTCTACCACCTCGGCGACGGGCGTTGGTGGGACGCTGAGGCCGGCCGTTGGCGCGATGGCTGGGGCCGCCGGATCCGGATCAGGTCTGGCGTCGATATCCTCGGCCGCGCTCGGCGGACCCATGTCGTCCTGGCAGCCGCTCACCGGGACCACGACACGGCCAACAACGCGGACGCCAACCTCGCGGCCTTCTGCCAGCGCTGCCACATGATCCACGACAGACCGGAGCACCAACGTCGACGCCGACGCACGCTGTTCCAGCGGAAGGCGATGGGAGACTTGTTCGGTGGTCCCTAAACCTGAGGCATCGACCTACGATCGTCCGTGTTTAATGATTTGTTGCGAACAACGTTTAAGTTGCGCTCGCATGACGAATTGATCGCAAAGCACATGGAACTTTTAGACGTCTATACTGATCTCCGTTAAGTGGTACACCGCCCTGTAATGCTAGGCTTATCATACGAAATTCATTTATTCAGGTTGTATCCGTGCTGATATGCAATCTAGGTCGCGCATTTCTCGTTGGTACGCCTATCGCGCTCATAGCAGGGTTACTCGCGCTCGGACCGGCCCAAGCCGATCTTGCCAACGTCGTCCGCGTCGTGCTGCAGAAGGGTCGGCAATACGCCCCCACCGACCTGTTCCTCCGCCGAGGTGACACCATCGTCCTGGTCAACGGGGACGACGGCGCGATCCATCATGCCTTCATCGAGGCGGATCGGTTCGCGTTCGACGCCGGCGATCAGGAGCCGGGCAAGCAGGCCACGCTGACGCTGAAGGAGCCCGGCGACTTCGTGATCGAGTGCGGTATCCACCCGAAGATGAAGCTTACCCTCCACGTCCAGTAGGAAGGCCACCACCGAGCTCTGTCTACCGGACTGCCTCAGATCACCGGCAGGCCGGTCAGGCCTTCGTACAGGGCCTCGTGGCCGACGTAGTACAGCGCCAGGAAGGTCGCGAGCGCACCACCGTAGTAGGCCGGAGCCCATGTGATGTCGCGGACCCGCACCGCGGTGCGCACGTCGTCGGCGGCGATACCGAGCAGCACGACGATGATCCCGGAATGCCCGATCGCGTCGACCTTGCCGAACTCGAACACCGCCGAGACGAAGATCGCCGCCAGGATGATCGCCGCGGCGCGTCGCACCAGCGGTGTCCAGATCAGCGCGAAGGCCAGGGTGAACTCGATGACGCCGGCGGCCTGCATGAACAGCTCGGGGGTCGCACCCATGGTCATCTGCGGCTTGGCGGCGAGCAGCGGGTCGGTCCACTGCGGGTAGGCCCATTTCTCGACCGAGGCCCACATCAGCGTGACGGCAGCGGCCCAGCGCACGATGTCGAGCGGACGCAGGCCGAAGGGCTTCAGGTTGAGGCCTTGGCAGACGAGGTAGACCGCCACCCCGAGAAACACCGGATAGTCGGCGAGGTGGAACACGCCGTACTGTGCGGTGGCGAAACTGAACAGGAAGACGATGCCCAGGCCGGTGAGCGGCATGGTCCGGCGCCAGATCAGGCCGGCGGCCAGCGCGAGCTGGAACCACGGGATCCAGGCGACGTCGGTCTTGAGCTCTGGGGTGAGGATGATGCCACCCATCCCCCACAGCGAGACGAAGAAGAAGCCCAGCGTGGCGCGGACCAGAAGTTCGGTGTCGGTGCGGATCCGGGTGGTCACACGATCCAGCGCGTTGAGCAGGGCACCGCCCAGCGGCGTACCCTCGGCCAGGCACCCGAACATCAGGCACAGGATGGCCAGACCAGCGAGCCACTCGAAGTCAGCGCACAGCACCTGCTCGAGGCCGCGCGGCTGCCCGGCGATGTCGTAGGCGCAGAACCATTTCACGTGAGCGCTAGCGGAGCTCGTACCGGCGAGGAGGGCCAAGGGTGGGGCTGCGAGGCTCGCCAGCGCATGCGTCCCCAGGCGACGCGTGAGCCTGAGCGCCGAGACCCGAACCATGATTACCTCGAAAGACGTGGCGGGCACCGACCCGCCTACGTATTTCCTCACAAAGCAGGGCTTTGCGCCAACGAATTATTAACCTGAGTTACGCAATGGTTAATAGGGCAAATCAGTGTGGATCTAGGGTCTGGAGGCATCCAGGTCGGTAGGGTGACAGGGATCGTTTCGGCAGATTGCGGTGTACCACCAAGATGCGGCGGCAACCGAGAAGGCTGCTGTCGGGTTGGCCGTAAAATCCTGGCTACGCCGGGAAAACGCTGGATTAGACCATGCCGACTGAGCTCCGTGACAAGGCACACATCGACGTGTTCGACCGCGCCACTCACGAAGGCTGGGCGCTGCGCTTCGGCATCAGTGAGGAGCGCCTGCGGAAAGCCGTGCGCATGGTCGGCTCGCGCGTTACCAGTGTCGCCGCCTATCTCGGCCACCCACTCCGCTGATCGAAAGGCGCAGAACCTTGAGCCTGGAACTCTACACCAGCTCGAACGGGGATCGCTGGCTGTTGCTACGCGATCCCACCGACGGGCGAAGCTTCGTCCGCCACGAGGCCAACCCGAGCTCTGGTGGACACGTCACGGACACCGCGCTGGCTGCCTTCCTTGCTGCCGACCGCGGCGGACCTGAACACCAAGCGTTGTGGATGTGGATTGGGGGGCTGGTCGAGAGTGGAGAGCCTACACAGAAGACGGGGTTGGCGTAGGCTGAGCTATCGCGGTTTGCATCAGCTCGGCTTTGTCGACGATAAGGGCTGCAGCGATTTCGGTCAGCGCCTTGTCCTCGATCTCGCTGACGCCCTCATGGTCGGCGACATCGGCGGCCACCAAGAACGCGTCCTGCCGCTGCTCCATCGGACGGCCGGCGATCGCAGCGACCCGGCGTAGGTTCTCCACTCGGCCGGCGCGGGTCCGTGCTCGGGCGATCGCCTCGTACAGTGCCTCCTCCAGCATCAAGAGGTCGTAGCCCTTTTCGATGATCGGATTGGCGCGCAGACCGACGAGCGCGGTCTCGAACTCGTCACCCGCCACCTCGCCGTCGGCCACGATGACATTGGCCGCGGCCGAGATCCCCGCCTGCATCAGCGCTTCGTCGCCGGCATAGGCCGTGACAGTCCGGCCGAAGCGGGCGAGCAGATCCTTAAGGGCGTTCATCGCGATCCGAGGGGTAGAAGGAGGTGAGCCGTCACAGGCTCGCGTAGGCGGATGCCGTCGAGAGGATGTAGAGCCGACGTTACTTCGGGTCGACGCTCACGTTACGAGCCAGGATCCAACCATAGCCACAGGGCCCGGTGTACGCCTGCTCGACCGGCACGAGGATTGTAGTCCGGCAAGCGAGCGACGCTGATTCGTAGACGACGCCCAACCACAGTCCGAGCTTCTCGCAGACCACGACCGTGTCGCCGTCATGCAGGCGGCCGATCTCGCAGAATGGAGCTTCCCCTGGTCCGCTCTGCACCGCCAAGAAGCTCTGCTGTTCGCCCCGACCTCGATCACACGCCCCTTCTCCGGGCAGGCACCGTCGCCGGTCAACCCGTGCATCAGGATCGGCGCATTCAGAGGGGTTGTTTCGGCCTCAGCTAAGCTGGGCGGCAGGAGCATGAGAAGCAGCCCAAGACGCAGCGCAAGGGATGACATGAGCGTGCCGCGCTGCCGTATTCAATAGGGGGCGCTATCGCGCTGAGCTGAGTGGGTGTGACGGCGAACAACGCGGCCGGTGCTTAAGGGGATCCGGGCCATGGGCCGGCGCTTGCGGTGTCCAGTTCCCCCGCCGCACCGACCCTCACGCGCCTGCCCGGCCGAGGCTTCACGGGCGCCCTGCGGGGAACTGGCCCGGAGAGCGCCTGTCGTCACGTGCTTGCCCGCCGCACGCTTTGCGGTGTCGCGAACGCCTCGGGCGCCCTGACGGGAAGAAGCAGGGCTGTAGCAGGCGCGGATGGGGTTGTCGCTGATCAAGCCGCCCTGATGCCTCGAGCAGCCAATTGCTCAGCCCACTCCGCCACGCGTCACGCTCAGCCTGAACCGCCTCGATCAGGGCATGCAGGTTCCCGGCGTTGATCGTGGTCTCCATCCGCACGAAAGGGCCGCTTAAGACCTACATGCTATGGTAACGCTAGAGTAGGCGCGATCGCGAGGTGCCTGATGCCCTCGATGCAGCGCCTGACGCGTCCGTTCCGTTCCGCCCGCACCTGGATCGCACTCGGCGTTCTGGCGCCCCTCGGTATGGTCGTGGTCTCCGGCCTCA